>JAIOSI010000257.1 GCA_021107695.1 bacterium | reverse complement strand
TATCTTGCCGATGGTGAGTTCACCCTCGACTCCGCCTCCCTCGATGACTACAAACGCCGCTGCGCCGGGATGTACGTCATCCTCGATGGCACGACCACCGACGAAGATGGCGTGGTCATTCCCGGTGGAGCGGGCGAGCGTTACCTCATATTAAAAGAACAGGTCGAGGGGCTGCTGGCGAAGTACGGCGAGCAGGGCTACGACCGAGCGTTGCTCCTCGATGTCTGCAACATGGTCGAGCATCCGACCTGCCTGGAGGGCGAGTTCGAGGAGCGATTCCTCGACCTGCCGGAGTCCGTGGTTGTCTCGACGCTGCGGGAGTATCAAAAATATTTTGAGGTACGGGACGACAAGGGAGAACTGCTGCCGAGGTTCATCGCCGTGCGCGATGGTGCAGAGCGGGGGGCGGAGACCGTCATCGCCGGGCATGAGCGCGTCGTCCGGGCGAGGCTGACCGATGCCAGCTACTTCTGGGAAGAGGCGAAGAAGAAACCTCTCGACGAGCTGACCGAGGAGCTTGACGGACTCTCCTTCATCAAGGGGCTGGGGTCGTATGGCGATAAACGCCAACGGCTGCTGAAATTAATCGAGACCGACCTCAACCTCGGCGGCGTGGATAAAGCCGAACTCCGGCGGGCGATTGAGCTTGCCAAGCAGGACCTGCTCACTCCGCTGGTGGTTGAGTTCACCAGCCTGCAAGGGGTAATCGGTGGCGAGCTGGCGCGGCGGCACGGTGAGCCTGAGGCAGTTGCCGATGCCATTGCCGAGCAGTACAAACCGGCGGGCTTTACGGGCGATCCGAAGGAGCTTCCCAAGACAGCAGTTGGCGCGATGCTCTCCCTCCTCGATAAGCTGGACACCCTGGCAGGCTGCTTTGCCATCGGGCGGGAGCCGAGCGGTTCCGCCGACCCCTTCGGTCTGCGTCGGGCAGCACGGGGAATCCTCGGCATCGCAATGGGCATTGAAGACCACCAGTCGGGCGACCTGAAGTTGTCAGAACTCGATCTTAGCCCGTTGATTAGTACTGCTGTGGAGGGCTTTGTCCGCAATAGAGATAAACAAGAGATGGCTATGCTGCAGTTAATGGCTTTTATGAGAGTTCGTACAGAGCGGCTCTTTGTTGAGTTGGGGGCTAGCCTTAAGGCGACCCGGGCGGCACAGAACCTAGATGTAACACCTACACCAGATGAACAATATCAAAGATATATGGATGAGGGAGTTCCAACGCCACCTAGAATGCATGTTTTCTTACCCACGCCACATGTTGTTTGGCATTTAGCAAAGGCTCTGACCAAAGCCGAGGGCAGCGAGGACTTCGCCAACGTCGCCGCTGGCTTCAAGCGGGCGCGGAATATTCTCCTCAAGGCAAAGGGAACAACCTTCGGCACTCTCGCTCCGGACAAGCTGGTCGAGGAAGCTGAGAAGGGTCTCTACAACTGGCTGGAGGAGAACGAGACCGCCGTTGATGGGTTCATCAGAATCGGCAAGTTCACCGAAGCGATTTCCCTCATCGCCCAGTCTCGAAGTGTGATTGACCGCTTCTTTGAAGAGGTCATGGTCATGGCAGAGGACGAGTCCCTGCGCAACAACCGCCTCGCCCTGCTGGAGCGGATGGTACGCCTCTTCCGCCGGGTCGGGGATCTGTCGCAGATGGCGTAGGCACCAGTCTCCCCTTCACGGGGTGTGGATTGAAACGGAACCAACGCCCGCACACCACCGTAACTCAAGCAGCCCGTCTCGGTTACGGGCTGGTTTGCTCAACTCCCCCCTCGTCAGCAATTGCGAGGGCGTATGGCAATACGCCCCTACAAACCCCAGCATATCCCAACCCTTTATAGGTTAACGATTGCGTAAACTCCTCTTCCCGCTGCTGTTGCTGATGCTCCTCACCGCCGTTTCCGAGGTGGGGGCGGCGCATCGCACCGCCATCTACGCCAAGCCCCGCCTGCGCTTCAGCTACCGAACCCAGGCGCGCCGCCGCTTCGAGTACCAGTCGTACCTCAAGCTCAGGGTGCAGGGGCTGCGTCCGCCCTACGCCGCCGACGAACTGACCATCGCTCCCTTCACTCACGAGACGATGGGCAGGGAGGAGCTGAGCGAGTTTGTCCGCTATTACCGCAACTATTACGACGAGTTCGGCGAGCGGAGAGACTACCCCTTCAACCACGGGGTCTGGCAGGACGCAATGAGCGACATCCGGGCGCGAGGAGTAACTCGGCAGGTTGAGCGCGACGAGGGGTTGATCAGCGATATCCAGCTGGACTTCATCGACACCACGCTGAAGATCTCCGGTCGAAAACTCTTCGAGCTGGGTTACACCACCAAGACCTACGAGAACCCGCTGGATGAAGGACTGGCGGAGGGGCAGGACGACTTCAACATGGATCAGGAGACCCAGATTCGGGTCGAGGGAACCGTGGCAAAGCGGGTAACGGTCAATGTTGACTACGACGACACTCGCGAGAACGACTCCCGGAACATCCTCTCGCTGATTTACGAGGGCAAGGAGGACGAGTTCATCCGCCGGGGCGAGCTGGGCGACGTTACCCTCTCCCTCCCCGGAACTCGCTTTGTCAGCTTCTCTGCCCGGAGCCTCTTCGGTGCCAAGATTCAGGCGGGGCTGGGCGACTGGCTCTCGCTGACCCTGATCGGCTCCCGTGAGAAGGGCATCAGCGAGGAAGAGGAATACTCCGGCACCAGCCAGCTTCAACGCCTCGACATCGAGGATGTCTCCTACTCCCAGTACAGCTACTACCGCCTCGACACCAACCCGGCGCACTTCAACTCCGCCTCGACGATTCAGGTTGCCGAGGACACCACAGGCAACGCCGTGATCGACGTTTACCTCTACGAGTCGGACATGGGCTACCAGAGCGGCGTTACCTACTACCCCGACCTGGTGGCAGAGATCTACGACGACGGCAGCGGCGGCGCGGACAGCACTCCGCCCAGCGGAACCGGCGAGACCGTGGAGAGCCAGTTCTGGCAGAAGCTGGAGCCGGTTACGGATTATTCCATCAATAAAAGCACCGGGCAGATCGACTTCCGCAGTTCTCTTTCCAGCTACGACTACGTGGCGATCAGCTACGGCGTGGCACCAAAGACCGACCCGATGAACCAGATCTACTCGGTGGGTTACAGCGACAGCCCGGCGGGTTTGGAGAACGCCAAACTGATTAAGAGCGGAGCCAGCAACGCCGACCTCTTCGACTACATGCGCCACAATATCTACTGGATGCAGGGCTCGAACCTCAACCTGGACAGCGACTTTATCCTCCAGATTTTCGATCTCCAGGGGCGCGACCAGGATGCCGATGATTTCGACGGCGACGGCGACACCGAAGAGCTGCTCATCGAGGCCTTCGGGCTGACCATCCCCGGCGACCCCAACAACCGCATCGACACCGCCCGGATAATCGACCCGGTCAACGGGCTGATTATCTTCCCTGACGACTTCCCCTTCCAGAAGGACGGTGAGGCGGGGACGGACAACGACGCCTACGACGAGAGCTACAGCCGCCGGAACCACCGCTTCAATATCCATGTCGAGTACCGGGGCGGCTCCGGGGTGCGCTTCCTGAAGCCGAACATCATCCCCGGCTCTGAAGAGGTTACCCTGAACGGTCGCCGATTGGTCCGCGATGTGGACTACTTCATCGACTACGACTCCGGTTACATCGAGTTCTTAATCCCCGGTGCCGACGACTCCGACGCCGACCTGAAGATAAAGTACGAGTACCAGCCGCTATTCGGCGATGCTGGCAAGACCCTCGCCGGAGGACGGCTCCAGTTCGCTGCCGAGGAGTGGCTGAAGATTGGCGGAACTTACATCGGTGAATGGACCGACAAACCCGCCGACGAGACCGAGATTCCGGAGCTGCGGGGCATTCCGGCGGCGCATCAGATCTTCGACGCCGACCTCCAGTTCAGCCTTGCCAACCAGTTCATGACCGACGCCATCAACCTGCTGCCCTTTATCGACTCCAAGACCCAGTCCTCGATCAAGCTGGAGGGCGAGATCGCCTACAGCCTCTTCGATCCCAACCGGGTTGGTCGGGCGCACATCGACGATATGGAGAGCGCGCACCAGACCATCGCCTTCCCCAGCGACCCGAAGAGCTGGGGACTCAGCTCGGCTCCCCTGGACATTAGTAGCAACGAGTACGACCGTACCGACCGCTGGCGGATTACCACCGATGAGCTGGACTACGACAGCTACCTGATCTCCTCGGAGTGGGAGGGATTGATCAAGGTACTCTCGCTCTCCGACCTCCCAGAGAACGACGGCGGCTGGGACTCCTATGCCAAGCTGATCGCCGCCAACGGCCTTGACCTGACCGAGCGCAACCTGAAGTATCTGGAGTTCTACATCCGCCTGCCCTCGAACTACAGCTACTCCGGGGCGCGGCTGCACTTTGACCTGGGGCTGATCAACGAAGACGCCGACGGCGACTACGACGAGAACAGCAGCGACCCCTACAGCGGCTACGACACCGAGGATGTCGGCGAGACTCCGGGGATTCAGGGAACCTTCGAGTCCGGCGAGCTGGACGGACGGCTGCAATCCCACGAAGACGAAGGCTGGACCTATAACGGCGGCTTCTTCAACAAAGGCTACACCGATACCCAGATCGGTGCCGACAACAACCTTCTCGATACCGAAGACCTCGACGCCAACCTCGTCCTCGACCGCGCCAACCAGTATTATGGCTATTCGCTGCCCCTGGACAACCTTCCCGACGATGTCATCGGGCGGCGGTTGAGCAACGACTGGTACGCGATTCGGATTCCCCTCGACCTCGATGAAACCCGGGACTGGGATCAGTCGCCGCCGGTCTCCAATATTGTCAAGACCCTGCGCTTCTGGATCGAAAGCACCGAGGAGAACGGACTGACCGGCAACGAGAAGATCTACCTCTACAGCCTCCGCCTCGGTGGAGTCCGCTGGCGGGAGCCGGAGGCCGACCCGGAAGACCCGCTGAACATCCTCGAAGTCGGTACCATCAACAGCGAGCAGAGCGCGGAGTACGATGCACTGGAGCAGCGCACCGACGACTCCGGGCTGCCTGTTCGGGAGCAGGCTCTGGAGCTGAAGTATCAGCTTGCCGCCTGGGAGGACTTTGGCTTCGACGGTGTACAGGGCGATGCTGGTTTTAGCCCCGATGACCCCCTCGATAATCCCTCGGACTACGGCGAGAACGACCAG
>JAIOSI010000016.1 GCA_021107695.1 bacterium | reverse complement strand
TCAGCACCCCTTCGCGAGCCAGATGCTTTTCCAGAAGCTCCAGCTGGCTGACAACCTCTACCTCATGGTCTTCCATCAAGTTACATAGCGTGGTCATCAGCCCCGCATCGCTCTTGTTTTTCTGTTTGAGCCAGAGCTTGAGAGCGAGGGCGTCAAGCTTCAGTTCACGGAAGATCCGCCCCTTGGTTACCTTGCCGAGGAAGGAGACCTGCGCGGCTCCGCTGGCTTTTACGTACTCCAGAATCCCGCCGATCTGTCCCGGACTGCGGGAGACCAGTTCGTCGGCGTACTCGACGAGAGCCGGGTAGTCGTTACCGATGAGGGAAATTACCAACAGCCTGCCACCGCTCTCTTTATGAGATTTCGCGGCAACAATAGGGAGTTTGCCCCGTCCGGCAATCAACACCAGCGGTTGTTTGGAGTTGTAGGACAAGAGTTTCCTTTTCTGAGATCTTTGAGTAAATCTAAGTCGTTGGTATCAGCCCCTCACCCCCGACCCCTCTCCCCAGAGGGGAGAGGGGGGACTGTGGGTTAACGTTTCTTATTCTTCTTCTTGGGTGCTTTCTTGACCATGCCGCCCTTCCAGTGAGGCTTGGTCATCGCCGGGGAGAGGAGGTCATGCTTGTTTCCCCGGAAACCGACCCCGTGGATTGCCGTGCGGATGACCGTGGGCTGCTCCTCAACGGGAATGCCCAGCACCGTACTGAAAAGTTCGTCCACCCGCAGCGAGGGAATCGACGGCTCGTACCAGAGCGAGAACTGGAGCAGGCCGCCGACCAGGCGGAGGTTCTTCAGCGAGTCTCTGACCTCCATCCGCTTGATCGTTTCTTTCTTTGTACGCTCTACGAACAGCTCCTTAGCGGTTAGCACCTCGTTGATTCGCTGGGCTAAATCTTGTGGCGGATGTTTGAAACTGGCAATAAAGTCTGCCAGTCTGGCGCACTGGGAGAGCTTCGGCGCGCCGGTGAGCAGCTCCACGGCACCGAGAACCTCCAGCCCCTCCGGCAGGGTCGCGTTGATGCGTTCGAGGAAGAGGTCGGCATTGAACCAGTTTGCCAGCTCGACCTCAACGATTTCCCCCCGGCTCTCCACGCCCAGGGGCAGTGCCATCGCCAGGGAAATCTGCGGTCGGGGATTGAAGCCGGAGCTGAGGCGCATCGTATAGCCAGCGCGGCGCAGCGAGTGTGTCAGTACCTTCTGCAACTCCAGATGAGAGAGCAAAGATGCAGGCCACTGCTTGGTGAACTTAAAACGAACCTTTACCTTCAGCGGGGGCTGCGGCGTGTTCGGCTCCGGTGGATAGAGAGCCAGCCGAGCCAGTTCGTCGTCGAGGGTGCCGAGGGTGTCCAGCTCGCAGTCGGCAGGATTAATACCGCAGGCGTTACAGCCGCTGTGGCGGCAGTCCGGCTCAGTCTCTCCGCTCAGAGAGCGTTCGTACTCCGCCGCCAGAAAGCGGTGGCTGACCAGATTGTTCACCGCCGCCCAGGGCAGGCGGGATTCGGTCGGCAGCTCCCGGTTGGCGTACTCCTCCAAAGATAACCCTGCGGCGGCGAAGCTCTTCTGCCAGAGATGAAGGTCAAAGAACTCGTCCCAGGCATCGAACATCGCTCCCCGCTGGTGAGCTTCGAGGATCGCCTTACCGACCCGACGGTCGCCCCGTGAAAGGGCAGCCTCAACAAACGCCATCCGCGAGCTGTTCCAGCGGATGTTTATCTTCCGATGCTCCAGCCCCCGACGGAGGTAATCCAGCCGCCGTCCCAGCTCCTCTTGGGAGACCTGAGCGACCCACTGGAACGGAGTGTACGGCTTCGGAATGAAGGGTGAAAGTGCGACCTTCACCGCTTGTTTCTTTCCGGCTTTGGCGGCACACTGACGTGCCAGCCTAATCAGCCCGTCGAGGTCGTCGTCGGTCTCCGTTGGCAGCCCGAACATGAAGTAGAGCTTGATCGTGGTGAAGCCAGCCTCGAAGATTCGCCCGGCGAGGTTCACCACCTCTTCGTTGGTGAAGACCGATTTGTTAATCACCGCCCGGAGCCGCTCACTGCCCGCCTCCGGGGCGATGGTTAGCGAGCCGAGCCGCCGCCCGGAAAGGAGGCTCTGGATCTGAATCACCGCTTCGCCAACCCGCAGGCTGGGGAAGTTAATCAGCGGGGCGTACTTGCCGGATTCCGTCAGCACCCGGCGAATCAACTCGGCAAGTCCGTGCCAGTCCGTTGAGGAGAGCGAGGAGACCGTTGCTTCGGTATAGCCGGTTAGCTCAAGCTGACGATTCATCTCGTTCCAAGCCTCGTCCGCCGAGAGCGAACGTACCGGGCGATACGCCATTCCCGCCTGGCAGAAGCGGCAACCGCCGGTGCAGCCACGCATTACCTCCAGGGTAACCCGGCTGTGGACGATATCGGCGGAGGGAACCAGCGGTCGCTCGATGTACGGTGAAAGATGGGCGACGCGTCGCTCCACCACGGGAGCGGAATCCGTTGGAACCAGCCAGCCGGTCTCCGGTTCCGCCTCCAAAGGAATATTATCCGGCAGATAGACCCCGTGTAGCTCGCCCAGTCCGGCGATTGCCTTCTCTCGATCTAGTCCATCTTCGTTCTTACAATCCGCCAGCACCCCAACCATTTCATCGAGAAATTCTTCGGACTCGCCGATGAAGGCGGCATCCACAAAGTCCGCTATCGGCTCCGGATTCAGCACCCCCGGACCGCCGACGATAATCAGCGGAAGATTGGCTACACCACGGCGTTCCTTTGCCAGCAGCGGAATGCCTGACAGCTCCAGCAGTACAAGGAGATTGCTGTAGGAAAGCTCGTAGCTGAGGGTGATTGCCAGGACATCGAAGCGGTTCAGCGGGCGGAGCTGCTCCAGCGAATAGAGCGGCTCATCGCGCTTCTTCAGCTCCTTCTGCATGTCTGGCCAGGGGAGGAAAGCGCGGTCGCAGGCGGATAGCTCATTCTGATTGAGGCGGTCGTAGATCAGCCGCCCGCCGAGGTGACTCATTCCGATCTCATAGGTATCGGGAAAACACCAGCAGACATTCACCAGCCCGGAGGGGTTCTTACGCCAGGGGTTGAACTCTGTGGCAAGATAACGAGCTGGTTTTTCTACCAAGGGCAGGATTCTCTTCAGGTCTTCCTCGCGCACCAGTCAGTCTCCTCGGAGCGTCTAATTCATTGTTTTCTAGCTAGCTGGCAAACTATCTATCAATTTCGATTGTACCATTCATTGAATGGGCTGGCAACGGCAGCGCAGCGCGCTGCATCATCGAGCTGACCTTCCCCCAGAAGGGGAAAGTGATAGTATCTGTAGGGGCAAACATTGTGTTTACCTCTACTGCGGATATGACGAAGGGCGGACACACAGGTCCGCCCCT
Organism: bacterium; assembly: GCA_021107695.1. Classification (GTDB taxonomy): domain Bacteria; phylum RBG-13-66-14; class RBG-13-66-14; order RBG-13-66-14; family RBG-13-66-14; genus JAIOSI01. The sequence goes on along the minus strand of JAIOSI010000016.1, from coordinate 803 downwards.
ACAATCGGGATTAACAGTTAGTTATCTGCTAATCACCGCACGGGTGGTGCGTAGTTCGCCATCGGCTTCCAGACGGAGGAGATAAACTCCGGCGGGCAGGCTCGCCGTCTCCCAGTCAATTTCGTGGCGACCAGCGGAGAGGTTCTCTGACACCAGCGTGGCAACCCGGCGACCGGAGAGGTCGTAGGCGACCAGGCTGACGGTCGAATCGCTGGGCAAAGAGAGCGCGACAGTGAGGCTCTCCGTAGCCGGACAGGGCCAGGGAGTCGAGAGGGCAATGGGATCGCCGGGGCGAATCCAGTCAACCTCTTCGGTCTCAAAGGTGAAGCGGGTTCCGTCGCTGGCATGGGCAATCAGCGTGTAGCGATAGCTGCCCTCGCCGGGGAGAGTCGCGTCGAGATAGCCGCCATTGGAGTTCAATCCGGAGACCAGCATCTCCTCGGCAACGCCGCCCTGACGATAGATGTCCACGCCAACGCAGTCGCCGCTGGTTTCCCAGTTGATCAGGATTCCCTCGTCGCGGAGCTGGGTAGTGGCATCGGCGTACTCCACCGCCGTGGATTCATTCTCCGTGCAGAGAAGCCAGCCGTTGGGGTCAAAGGTCAGCCCGTTAACGCCCTGAGTCATGTTCACGGTAAGCTGCTGGTTCCGCTGATTGACGTTGACGGTGATGACCTCGCTGCTGCTGTCGGCGTAGGTAACCTTGAAATCAATCGGCACTACAAAGACCTCAGGGGTGTTGTCGTCGGTGGACTGGGTCTGGTTGACCTGAATGTGCAGGACGGTGCTACTGCCGCTTCCCG
>JAIOSI010000064.1 GCA_021107695.1 bacterium | reverse complement strand
CTCGTCAAAGGGAGCCAACCGTGCTGAAAAAAACTCTGTTGTTGTTGCTCGTCGTCTCCGTCTTTCTGATTAGCTGTGGCGGTGGGGATGGCGAATTCGACCCCACCGATGCCAACGCCATCGTTGCCCGCGTGGGCGATGCCATTCTTACCAAGCGTGATGTCGGGAGGCTCCAGCTGGAGGCTAAATCTACCTCGATGCTCTTCCCCAAGGCGGAAATGGTCATCAACGGCTGGATTCGCTCGCAGCTGATTCTGCAGGAAGCCCGCCGTCAGGAGATCGACAAAGAGGATAACATCGCCTGGGTGCTGGAGCGGCAATCGCTGACCATCCTGCGGGGTGAGCTTTTTAAGCGTGATGTCCTCGACCACCTTCCGGAGATGACCGAGGCCAATGCCATCGCCTTCTACGAGGAGAACAAGGAGACCTTCCGCTCTCCCAGCGAGCAGGTCTGGTTCTGGGTTATCGAGCGTGAGGATGAGGCAAGTGCCTGGCAGGTTACCGAGAAGCTCAACCCCGATGGCTCAAACTTCCGCGCCGTTGCCCAAGTCTGGAGTTTGGGACCATCACAGCCCAAGGGGGGCGACCGGGGCTATTTGAACTCTACCCGCCTGAAGCCGGAACTCTGGTCGGCGGCAAACGCCATCCCGCAGGGTAAAATCTCCGCGCCAATTCCCTACGACAGCGGCAGCGGTGGTGTCCGTTGGGCGATTATCCTGATTAAAGACCACGTGCAGCCGGGAGATTACCTGATGCCGGAGGGCGTTGGCTACGATGTACTTAAAGACCGCGCCTTTGCTGATCTCTACAAACAACGTGAGGACGAGTACATGGACGGACTCCGCGAGCAGATCTCAATCTACATTGATTCCGATCCGGTAGCGAAGATGGACGCTTATAACGACCGTACCGAGGCTGAGATCGAGGATCCAACCCCATCGCTGGATAACTAGCAACGCGGCGCGTTGCACCGTAAAATTAGCAGGGGCGAATCTTGTGTTCGCCCTTTTCTGATTGGACAAAGGGCGCAGCACGCTACGCCCCTGCAAATCTTGCGAAACACTGCCTCTTACTTCAGGTGAGACAATGCCCGGCTAATCAGCTTTTCTACGCTGTCGTCTGTCGGACTCTCGGCAGGATCAGCGTCAGACCCGCTCAGGGCGGCGGCGACCGCCTCTTCTGCTACGACACGATTGTATCCCAAAGCCAGCAGAGCCGCCAGGGCATCGGAGCGTGAACTCCCCCCGGTACCGGGGTCGGTTATGATGCTGTCGGTGAGCTTTGCCGCGCGTTCCTTTAGCTCCAAACAGAGTTTGGCGGCGGTCTTCTTACCGATTCCGGGAATCCGGCAGAGCAGCCGCTCATCGCCCACAGCCAATGCCCGTGCCAGTTCCTCCGGACTCAGGGCAGAGAGAGCCGCCAGGGCGGTGCGCTGCCCAACCCCTGAACCGGAAAGTAGCAGACGAAAGACGACCCGCTCCCCCGGCTGTAAAAAGCCGTAGAGAGCCGGGCCGTTCTTCTCGCTATAGACCATCTCGGTAAGCAGGGTCAGGGTGTCGTCGGGTGGGAGCTTACGCAGCTTCACGTAAACTACCAGGGGGATAGAACACTCATAACCAACTCCCCCAACCTCCAGAACCACCCGCTCCTGCTCCAGAACAATAATCTTGCCGCGCAATGAAGCTATCATGGAAGACCTTTACTCAACCTACCCTCAATCGCACTCGACATTAATGGAGTTGTCTTCAATGGAGCTATCAAATCAGGTTCGATCACAAACAGCGGTGATTTTACCAGAGTCGACCGCTAAAGGGTGAGTTAAGGAAAATCTATGGCTGGAAGAGGTGTCGTATCCAACCCCAGCTTGCTTCCTCGATGGCGATAAGGGGATCGACCTGCACCGTCCCGGTAGCCTGGGTGTGGAGAAGGTCGTAATAGGTGAAGGTTCCCTCCATGCTAAATGTCCTGGTGTAGGTGTCTCCGGGGTTCAGCACTCCGGAATCCCACAATCCACCGGTTCCGTAAACCTGATGATCCACGCTGCCGTTGTTCGTCCAGCGAACCCGGTCGCCAGCGACGATAGTAACCGTCTGGGGGGTGAAAAAATGGTCGCCGATGCTGACGTCATGGGTCTCCGCGAAGCCCGCGACGACGAGAATCAGCAGCAAGAACACAACAATGCGTCTCATGATCTACCTCCTGGATGACTCATCAAACTCCCTGATATTATAGCGCAGCCCGGAAGAAATTAACATTCCTCTCCCTTACTGTCTGTAAGCTAGCTGACTAATCCATTCAAGTCAAGGGTAAAAAAGAGGTGTCCCGCTTGGACACCTCTTTTTTCCGTAAATTGTATCTCATTTATCGTCGAGCCGTCTCCAGCCGCCGCAGCAGCTCGTTCAGTTCCGCGCCGTGGAGCATTGCCGAGAGCCGGAGGGTCTCGTTGTGAGCCGCCGGACAGTTCTGGCAATTAGCGGAGAGAATTTCCTCCACAATCGCAGTCAGCTCCGGATGCTCCTCCAGCAGTCTCCCCACGGTCATATCTGGCGAGAGCGGCTCTTTCATCGGTATTCCCCTACTCTTCGCTGGCGACCTTGTTAAGATCGTTCATCAGGGGAGTGATATCGGTCATTCCATGCCCCGTCGCGCCCTGTTCAACGGTTTCAAAGTTCGCCACATGGCAGCCAATGCAGTGCAGACCGTGCGCCATGAAAACGGGAACGGTTTTTGGGTACTTCCGGACGACCTCTTCGATGATCATGTCTTTGCTGATGAGTTCTTCTGCCACGGTTTCCTCCGTGTGAATCGCTGACTTTGCGCCAGTTGTTTTAGCTTGTGTGAATGTTCGTTCGGGTATTCTACACTTATTCGTGCGATTTTACAAGGGCGATATTTAAGGTGGACAGGAATCATCAAATGAAAAAGGGTACGGCGTGCCGTACCCCTACAATCACAATCAAACCTTACCGGCTAATCACCGCTCTTTTCGTAATTGCTTCGCCTGCTGCTTCCAAGCGAATCAGATAGACTCCCGTCGCGGCAACTGAGCTATCCCAGCTTACGGAATGCCGTCCGGCGGTCTGTTCGCCGCTGACCAGAGTCTCGACCAGACGACCGGATAGGTCATAGACGCTCAGACTGATTGCACTGTTGGTAACCAGTTCGTAGTTGATTGTCAGGGCAGAGCTTGCCGGGTTGGGGTACGGATCGCTCAGGGTCAGCTCGCTGACTGCTCCCTGAACGACTATCTCAGAAGGACCAACGCGGCTGACGGTTCCGTCAAGCTCCGTAACCTCTCGATAATACGCGTATTCCACGCCAGCCTTGGCGGAGACATCGAGCCAGCTCGTCGCCGAACCGGACAGTTCACCACTCAGGACAACTGTATCATTTTGGGACAGTGGTGTCCCATTTTGGGTCAGTCCACGAAGGACACTGAGTTCGGCAGGCTCATCACCGACAATTGACCAACTCAGCAGCACGCCCTCGTCCGCAGCCTCAGCAGTGAGGAAAATATCGTCAACGCCCGAGGCATCAGGATCCCAATAGGCGTATTTGAGGCTATAATTACTGGCATCGTAATATGAGATGTGAGGATTGTCCAAAGAGTCGATTGCTAATGATGGTTGTCCGCCATGAAAATCCAGAGAATCTATAACGTCTATTTCCCAAAGGAACCAATTTTATGAGCGTAGGAGAGATTATATTCCCCATCATAATCCTTGTATGTTACATGGGGACTATTTAGAGAATCTAGTGCTAGTGATGGCGAATGAAAAGTACTAAAGCCCGGATACTCATAGTACCAATGACCCTCTATCATATGATGGTACGTACTCTCCCCCGCAAAATGGGTGGCAATGATAGAGGGGTTATTTGAGGTATTTAATGCAATGCAAGTTTTTGCACTATAAATTGTATCAAAGACAGCTTCCGTATGCCATGTAGAGCCATCCCTGTAAGCATACTTTATGTATCCTGGATCCTGAGGATCACCAACATGATCAAAATATGATATATGTGGATTGTCTATAGAGTCTATCGCTAGAGATGGTTTGCTATAACTATCGGCAGGATGTCCAGCTGAGTCAATCGCTTCAAATATCCAACCAGTATCATTCCTAGTTGCATACATTAGTTGATAACTACCACTACCTGCAAGATATGCTATATGCGGTCTATCGGTAGAATCTAATGTCAGGGAAGTAAAGTATTCATGATCTGCTGTACTGAGAGTTTCTATCTGCCAGGTAGTTCCATCCCAACGGGCATATTTGAAGGAATGCGTATCGTCAGAGGTGGTGAAAGCGCGATAAGCAATGTGAGGATTGCCCAATGAATCTAGAGCGAGCGAGGTATCCAGAACAGAGTCAATTGAGGAATCCACAGTTTCTATCTGCCAATCAGAGCCATCCCAGCGAGCGAACTTTAGACCAGTGACTCCGAAATACGAAATATTCGGATGATCCAAGGAGTCAAGCACAAGTGAGTGGCACCCCCGATAACCACTACCAGAATCCACCGTCTCAATAACCCAAGCTCCGGCACCAACCACGGAAAAGGTAACCAGCACATTACGATTAGTTTCTTCACTTCAGTCCCCTCAGGCAGATAGCTTTAACAGCAGAGCGAGTGTCTCCACTGAATTACAACGCAATAATCGTGCCAGTTTTATCAATATCGAAAATAAGCATCTAAAGTACCGCCACTCCAGCGTCAACAGCATAGCGGCAATATTCCTCACTGTCAAGCGGACTGATTACAATGAGAACAAAATCCCCCATCATGGGGGATTTCGTAACACACCAGTACAGTAAACTATCTACCTTCAATTCCTCGACGTAGCAGATACTCAAACTCTTTCCCCGCTCACCCCTTTACGCCCTGCTGACAAAGGAGTAGAATACGCCCGTTCGACTTCCAAACTCACACCAAGGACAACCTATGAACCTGATTGAAGCTATCGAGAAGAAAGCCCTGCTCCTGGACTGCGCTGTACGGGATAAAGCGGAGCTGTTAGAAGTACTGATAAAGAAGCTCTGCAAGTCCAGCCGAGTCAAGGGCTGCGATGCCGTTCACGAGGCGATTACCGAGCGTGAGGAGCTTTCCTCTACCGGAATGGGACGGGGCGTTGCCATGCCCCACGCCCGTCTGAGCGGAGTCTCCTTCCCCACCCTGGGCTTCGCCCGGATAGCCGACGGCGTGGATTTCGACTCCGTGGACGGGCAACCGGTGAAGCTGGTCTTCATGCTGCTCACCCCGTCGAGCAACCCGGAGCTTAACGTCCAGCTGCTGGGCAAGCTCTCGCGAATCTGCATGAAGGAAGAGAATCGGGAGAAGCTCCTCGCCGTCGAGAAGACCACTGACCTCCTCACCCTGGTGCGGGAATGGGATGCCGAGAACGGCTTCGGAGCCTAGCTTGCTATGTTTTGGTACAAGCACCTTCGTTGCCTGCGATCGGCTTGGCTGACAATGATTGCAATTCTATAACCATCGGTATTTGCGATGGTTACGGGGATGAGGTCAGTTCAGCGGCAGCCTCCAAAACGAAAAGAGTCGAGTTTTCGAATTAGGCAAAGATCTCATGAAATTTGACTACAAGATTGTAGTTGCCCTGGTGGCCTTCGTCTTCGCCTACTTCGCCGTGGTAACAGACAAGATCAGCCGCACTAAAGCGGTGGTCTTTGGTGCCATGCTCCTGCTGGTGGTCGGGGTGCTGGAGGCGGAAGTCGCCTGGGTGGAGTACATCGACTTCGAGGTGCTGGGGCTGCTGATCGGGATGATGGTTATCGCCGGTGTCATCGGCGAGACCGGTATCTTCCAGTTTGTGGCGTTAAAGGCGGTCCGCTGGACAAAGGGACGCTACTGGCTGCTGACCGTGGTTCTCAGCGTGATTACGGCGGTCTTCTCCGCCTTCCTCGACAACGTTACGACGATTCTCCTCCTTGGTCCGATTACCATCTTCGCCTCCGATGCCCTCCACCGTAAGCCGCTGCTGATGCTGATTTCGGTTACCCTTGCCAGCAACATCGGCGGCATGGGAACCCTCATTGGCGATCCGCCCCATATGCTCATCGGCTCGGCGGTGGGACTCTCCTTCAACGACTTCATCGTCAACCTGGGACCGATGGCGATTATCGCCCTGATAGCGACGCTGGGGCTGGTCTTCGTGATGAATCGCCGTCAGCTCCGCCGAACCGGAGCTGAGTACAGCCCAAAGTTCGACGAGAGCCGCTACCTGAAGGACAAGCGCAAAACCATCATCAGTCTCGTTATCCTCACCCTGACCATCGTTGGTTTCACCATCCTGCCCAGCTATAACATCTCCGTCGCTGTGGTCGCCCTCTTCGGTGCCAGCGCGTTGATGCTACTCCATAAGGGCAAAATCGACAAGCTGCTGGGGCATGTGGAGTGGCCGCTGATCTTCTTCTTCTTCGGTCTCTTCGTCATCACCGGAGCCTTGCAGGAGACCGGCGTGGTCGCCTGGGTTGGCGACCAGCTCGCCGGAGTAACCACCGACCCGCTCTTCTTCACGATTCTGATCCTCTGGGCAAGCACCCTCGGTGTGGCGTTCATCTCGGCAGTTCCCTTCGTGGCGGTGATGATCCCGATCATCATGCACGCCACAGCGTTGATGGGACTCTCCCCGGCGGAGTCGGAACCAATCTGGTGGTCGCTTTCTATCGCTGCGGCGATAGGTGGCAACGGTACGGTGATCGGCGCGGCGGCGACGATGGCGGCGGTCTCGATCTCCGAGCGCACCAGCGAGCCGATAACCTTCCGCAACTACCTGCGCTACGGAATGCCAACGCTGATATTCACCCTGCTCATCTCCACCGGCTACCTCTGGCTGCGATACTTTGTCTGGAATTAAACACGGATAAGGGAGTAAACATGCCTTCCCGCCTCGTCGAAAAGTTTATGACCACCGAGCTGATCACCTGTCATCGGGGCGATAAGCTCCGCGATGTCGCCGCTCTCTTCGCCGCCAAGCCGATCGGTGCTGTTCCGGTGGTGAAGAAGGACAATCGACTCTGCGGAATCATCTCCAAGATAGACCTCCTCGGCTTCTTCCTGCCGGAGTATCTGGAGCTATTCAGCAACATCGACTTCATCCAGGACTTCTCTACGCTGCAATCGTGCAATCTCGATGTCCTCGACTCCAACCTCCTGCTGGCAACCGACGTGATGTCCTACGAGCCGCCAACGATTACCCTGGATACCCCACTGCTCAAGTGCGCCGCCCTGATGCAGAAGAAGGGTGTCGAGCTGCTCTGCGTGATTGACGAAGAGAACCACCTGCTGGGGGTCATCAGCTCTACAGACATCGCCCGCGCCTTCTTCGGAAAATACCTCGGGTAGAGTTAAAATGAATAACTTCCCTACCATCGCCGCCGTGGTCATCTTTGTTGGTGCCTTCGCCCTGATTGTCTCGGAGAAGGTTCACCGAACCAAGGTTTCCTCACTGGGGGCGGCTCTGCTCTTTGTCCTGGGTATCGTTACCCTGGACCAGGCTTGGCACAACTACATCGACTTCCAGACCCTGGGTCTGCTCCTGGGGATGATGATCCTCGTTAACATCACCCGTCGGACGGGAGTATTCGAGTTCGTCGCCCTGCGCATCGCTCGCTGGACCGGCGGTAACTACACCAAAATCCTGATCGGCTTCGCAGTGATCACCGCCGTCTTCTCGGCCTTCCTAGATAACGTTACCACGGTGCTGCTGATTGCCCCGATTTCGCTCTACATCGCCGACCTGCTCGGTCAGAACCCCCGCCCCCTGCTGATGGTGGAGATCCTCGCCAGCAACATCGGCGGTGCCGCTACGTTGATCGGAGACCCACCCAACGTGCTGATCGGTTCGGCGGTGGGGCTGGGCTTCATGGACTTCCTGACCAACCTGGCTCCGATTATTATCGTCATCCTCGTGGTTAACCTTTTCTACGCTCGGTTCATCTTCCGGCACCAGCTCCGCAGTAATCCTATCCCCGTGGAGAAGCTGGCAGCCTTTGAAGAGGAACGAACCATTCGCGACAAGGTCCTCCTCGTCAAGAGCGGCATCGTCCTCGGTCTGACCCTGCTGGCGTTTATGCTCCACGACCTGATCGGTGTCCGCCCGGCGACGGTGGCACTGATTGCCGCAGCGGTGCTGACCTTCATCAGCAAGCAGGATGTGGAGGAGCTGCTCCAGGAGGTTGAATGGCCTACTCTCTTCTTCTTCGGAGGGTTGTTCGTTCTGGTGGGTGGTCTGGAGGCAACGGGAATCACTACCATGTTGGCTGGCTTGATTGCTGGCTCCGGCTCCAGCCTGCTGCTACTCGCCGTTGTTATCCTCTGGGGCAGTGCCATCCTCTCTGGCTTTCTGGACAACATCCCCTTCGTGGCAGCGATGATTCCCCTGCTGATGACCACCATTGCCCAGTTGGGGCTAACCACAGCTCAGGCGGAGCCGCTCTGGTGGGCGCTCTCTCTGGGAGCCTGCCTGGGGGGCAACGGAACCCTGATCGGGGCCAGTGCCAACCTGATTATCGCCGGGGTCAGCCAGAAGACCCGCGACCCCATCAACTTCCGCAACTACTTCAAGGTGGGCATGACGAGCATGTTGATCTCCGTTACTCTTGCCACGGGCTACATCTACCTGCGCTACTTCCTTTAGCTGAAGAGGTTGAGACAATCCCCGTCTGACACCGTCGGGTATTTTGTGCCGTTATGTTCAATTTTCAAGTCATCCTCACTCTGGCCGTCTTTGGTTTTGTCTTCTTCTGTGTTATTTCAGAGAAGCTCGACCGGATGAAGGCTGCTTTCTTTGGCGGCGCGCTGCTCCTCGTCTTTGGGGTCAGCAGCCTTCACGAGGCGTGGACAGAGTACATTGATTTCGAGACCATCGGGCTGCTCACCGGAATGATGCTCATCGCCGGGGTCATCGGGCAGACCGGGCTGTTCCAGTTTGTGGCTCTGCGGGCGGTCAAGCTGACCAAGGGTCGCTTTGGTCTGCTGCTGATAGCCCTCTCCGTGGTTACCGCCCTCTTCTCCGCCTTTCTGGATAACGTTACGACGATCCTCCTGCTGGCTCCGGTGGGAATCTTCGCCGCTGATGCCCTCCATCGACGGCCTTACCTGCTGTTGATGGCGATGGGGCTTTCGGCAAATATCGGCGGAGCGGCGACGCTCATCGGCGACCCGCCGAATATGCTTATCGGCTCGGCGGCGGGGCTGAGCTTCGGTCAGTTCATGAGCAACATGGGACCGATGGCGATCATTGCTCTTATCGTAACGCTGGCGTATGTCTTCTTCACCAATCGAGCGGAACTGAAACCCACCGGCGACACCATCACCACGGACAGCTTTGATGAAAAGAAGTACCTTAAAGATCGCCCCACGCTCTATCTGAGCCTGGGGGTGCTGGGGCTGGTAATCGTCGGCTTTATGGTGCTGCCCGACCTGGGAATAACTACCGCCGAGATTTCGCTGGCAGGCGGGGCTTTGCTGCTGCTGATAAACAAAGGCGAGCCGGAGAAGCTGCTTCATCTGGTTGAATGGCCGCTCATCTTCTTCTTCCTTGGTCTCTTCGTCATCACCGGAACATTGGAAAAGGTCGGGCTGATCGAGGTCGTCGGTCGCTTCTTCGCCTCACTGACCGACAATCCCTTCTTGCTCTCGGTGATTCTCCTCTGGCTGGGAACCTTCGGTGCTGCTCTGCTCTCCGCCGTGCCTTTTGTGGCGGTGATGATCCCCATCGTCTCGGCGGCGATTGCTCACCTCGGACTCGACCCCGCCACGGCGGAGCCGCTCTGGTGGGCGTTGGCACTGGGAGCCTGTATCGGCGGTAACGGCTCGCTGGTAGGCTCGGCGGCCAACCTGACCCTTGCCGGAATCTCCCAGCGAACCCGGGAGCCGCTGACCTACGGGAAGTTCCTCCGTCTGGGGCTGCCCACGGTGATTGTGGTGCAGGTCTTCTCGACGGCGTACATCTACCTGCGTTACTTTGCCTTTGCCTAGAGCCTCCGAATACGCAATCGTAGGGGCGCGGCATGCCGCGCCCTTCCTTCATACCTTAGGTTTTTCTGCGAAGGGCGAAGACAAGCTTCGCCCCTACGGTTAGCACCCACCCTTGATGTGTGGTAAACTCAACCGATGGAGACAAACTCTCTTACAGCCCAGGTAAGCTACGCCATCGGTCAGGAGCGAGTCGTCGAGACCGCGCTCTCAGCCAATTCCGGCGCGGCTCTGCAGATTGCCGGAGCTTCCGGTGTCGGCAAGACGACCCTGCTGCGTATTCTGGCTCGTCTGCGGGAATCAGACTCCGGTGAGCTGACCCTTGACGGTAAACCCACTGCGGAGATCGACCCTCGCCACTGGCGGAGATTGGTAACCTATCTGCCCCAGAGTCCGGTTGCCTTCGCCGGAGCGGTAGAAGATAACCTCCGCCTGCCCTTCCGACTGGGGATTCGGGCGGATGTCGATTTTTCCTGGGACAAAGCGGCTCTGCTGCTAGACAAGATAGGACTTCCGCCAAAAACCTTTCGACACCAGGATGCCCGTACCCTCTCCGGTGGAGAGCTGCAACGCCTGGCTCTGGTGCGCTCTCTGCTGGTCGAGCCACAGTTCCTCCTTGCCGACGAGCCGACGGCGTCGCTGGATGCCTCCACGGCGGAGCGGGTCGTCCGGCTGCTAACCGACTGGATGACCGAGGAACAGGGCGGGCTGGTGCTGGTCATTCACGATGAAGCCCCCTGGCGTGAGTTAGAGCGAGAACGGTTGATTCTGGAACCGACGGCAGGACACTATTAGTAGCATTTTGCTGTAGGGACAGGCCCCTGTGCCTGCCCAATAATGAGAAAGGGCAACCACGGGGGGTTGCCCCTACAATCCGCAATACAAGGAATAAAATGGGCGTTATCCCTATCAGCGATTGGCAGCTGGCTCTGGCGGCGGGATTGATTCTCCTTGCCGGGACTATCTCTGTGCTGATGAAGGTCGGTCTGCTCAAGAACCTGCTCTGGGGAGGGCTGCGCGTCTTCGTCCAGCTCTTCGTGATGGGCTACGCCCTCAAGTACATCTTCCTCTGGGACAACCCCTGGGTGAACCTGGGGCTGCTGGTCTTCATGGCGGGATTTGCCACCTGGATGGCGTTCCGGCGGGTGAAGACCGCTCCGGAGCGGCACTACGGGCTGACCTTCCTCTCTATCAGCTCGGCTTCCTTCCTCGTCTCGGCTATTGTCTGTGGTCTGCTTATTCAGGGCAAACCCTTCTACACCGCTCGCGTGGTGATTCCGATCACAGGGATGATCATCGGCAACTCCCTCACCGCCGTCTCGCTGGCTCTGGATCGCCTCTACGGCGAGGTTCGCTCCAACGCAGGGAAGATTGAGATGCTGCTGGCTCTGGGAGCCACCCGCTGGGAAGCCGCCCGTGATGCCGTCCGCGAAGCCCTTCGGGCTGGTATGACCCCGATTATCAACTCGATGATGGTGGTGGGACTGGTCTTCCTGCCGGGAATGATGGTCGGGCAGCTCCTCGCTGGAGCCGACCCCACCACCGCCATCCGCTATCAAATCGTGGTGATGTTGATGATCGCCGCCGCCACGGCTCTCTCCAGCCTGTTGCTGGTGGGACTGACCTACCGTCGTCTATTCACCGCCGCCGATGCCCTGAAGCCGGTCTTTCGAGAGAGCCAGTTATCACCGAAGAATAGCAAACAGCGTTAGAATACGCCGCAAAGACCGACCTTCCCACAGAAAGGGAACGACACGATGACCACAGAAAAGTTCCCGGACAAACACTGGGCGGAGATGAAGGGGCTGATGGAGTCCGACGGTCCCGCTGCGGTTGTAACCTTTATCGAGAGCTTCAGCGATGACGAACGCCGCCAGCTCTACGCCTTCGCCCATCAGGGCTTCAGCTATCAGGATTGGGAGGGCAAGAACTTTGACTACCTG
>JAIOSI010000285.1 GCA_021107695.1 bacterium | reverse complement strand
TCCGTCCTTCGACGATGGCTCCGGCGTGTCCCATCCGCTTACCCTGGGGGGCGAACATCCCGCCAATCATCGCAATAATCGGCTTGGGGCAGGCGGCGATGGCTGGCGCGGAAAGCTCCTCGTAAACCCCGCCAATCTCACCGGAGATGACCATCGCATCGGTCTGGTCGTCGGCGTCGAAGAGGGGGATCAGGTCGCCGAAGGTCGAACCGATGACCGGATCGCCACCCATTCCCACGCAGGTGGACTCGCCGTAGCCGGTGCGGGTGAGGGTATCGGCGACGTAGTAGGTGATTGAGCCGGAGCGGGACATCGTGCCGATGCGCCCCTTTTTGAACGCCAGCGGCGGGATGATTCCGACGTTGCAGCGTCCCGGCGAGATGACCCCGGCGGTGTTTCCTCCGACGATGCGGGTACCGAACTTTTCGCTCATCTCGCGGAGCTTGAGCATATCGTGAACGGGAATGTGTTCGGGAACGACGATGATCAGCTTGACCCCGGCGCGGCACGCCTCGACGGCGGAGTCCAGCACAAAGCGGGCCGGCAAAAAGAGAACGCTGGTGTTGGCGTTGGTTTTTTCGATCGCCTCGGCGACGGTGTCGAAGACCGGAACGCCCGCGACCTCTTGTCCGCCCTTACCCGGCGAGGTTCCGGCGACGATGTTGGTGTCGTAAGAGAGCATCCGACCGGTGTGGAACTGTCCGGTTTTGCCTGTAATTCCCTGAACCAGAACGCGGGTGTTCTCGTCAATCAGGATGGCCATTTTAACCTCGAAGGTTGGGGCTGTGAACGGTTTTATTTACAGATGCCGAACCGCAGGAAGTTAACAGAAAAAAGCAGAATAAGTCAACCATCAGAAAGGTGTATCTCAGTGCCAATACTTCCGTCGGGTAGAGATACTTTCGTAGGGGCGCACCTGTGCGTGCGCCCTCCTGATTTGACGAAGGCACGGCGCACCGTGTCCCTGCAAAATTCCTCATTGATCTATCGAAAACTAAGAGCTTTTCCGCCGCTTGATTTTCGAACTCTCGCTCAACCGCTCCTCCAGCTCGTTCAGCTCGATTATCTCCGCCGAGGGCAAAAAGAGCGCGCGTTCCACGCCGATTCGCTCCAGGAAGTAACGGTCATGGCTGACCACGAGGAGTCCGCCGGGAAAGCCGCTCTCAGGTTCAAGGGCAGCCTCGATTGCCTCCCGCGCCCAGAGGTCGAGGTGGTTCGTCGGCTCGTCGAGGAGCAACAGGTTGAGGTCCTGGGTAATCAGCCGTGCCAGGGAGAGCCGTGTCTTCTCTCCCTGAGAGAGGTTCGTCGTCAGCTTGATCAGATCATCGGCGGCAAAGCCAAACCGTGCCAGCAACGCCCGACCCCGGTGGACGGGCAGCTCGGCGATTTCGTAGAACTCCTCCAACACCGTGGCATCGGGGCGCAGGTCGTCATGCTCCTGAGTCAAGAAGCCCTGACGAGCGTTATAGCCAAGTTGTACCTCACCTTTATCCGGGGTGAGTCGCCCGGCAACCAGCCGCAGCAGGGTGGTCTTGCCAGAGCCATTTGGACCGACGATTGCCAGTCGCTCTCCCCGGCGCAGTTCAAAGTCAACTTCATTAAGGACTCGCTGATGCCCGTAGCTGAACTCCAATCCCTTGATAGTCAGCACCACCGCACCGGAGCGGGTCTGCTGCTCGAAGCTGAAGCTGTTGCTCTGCCGCTCGCTCAGAACCTCGACCTTCTCCAGACGGGCGAGCTTCCGCTCCCTGTCTTTGGCAGACTTCGCCCGGTTCCCCGCCTTGTAGCGACGGACGTAGTCCTCCAGCTTCGCCTTCTCCTCGGCAAGGGCAGCGGCTTGTTTGAGCTGGAGCCTGCGCCGCTCCTCACGCTGCCCTGCGTAGGCGGTGTAGTTACCTTTGAAAAGATGTGCTGAGTGCCGCTCCGGCTCGATCTCCAGAATCTTCCCCGCCAGCTTGTCCAGAAACGCCCGGTCGTGGCTGACGATGATCATTGCAATCCGGCTACCCAGCAGCCACCGCTCCAGCCACCAGATTGAGGTCAGGTCGAGGTGGTTCGTCGGCTCGTCGAGGAGCAGCGTTGTCGGCTCCTGCAACAGAAGCCGCGCCAGTGCCAGCTTCGTCTTCTGTCCGCCGGAGAGGCTGCTCACCGGGCGGGAGAGCTTGACGGAACCCAACCCCAGTCCGGAGAGGACGTTCTTGACCCGATTCTCCAGCTCATAGCCGCCCTGCTCCTCAAATCGTTCCTGAAGCTGTTGCAGTCGTATCATCAGCTTGGATAGATAGCTCTGGTCGCCGGCGTAGCGTCCCATCTCCTTCTGAACGGAAAGTAACCGCGCCTCGGTCTTACGCAACACGGCGAACTCCGGGGCGACGTAGGACTCGATGCTCGCCTGCTCCGGAACCGCCACCCGCTGGGGCAGATAGCCCAGCCGCTCCAATTTCGAGGTTACCACGGTGCCGTCGTCCGGCTCCCGCTCGCCCATGATGATCCGCAACAGGGTGGTCTTGCCGCAGCCATTCGGACCGACAATAGCCAACCGCTCTCCCGTGGTCAGATCAAAGGAGACCTCGGTGAAGAGCGGATGGTTACCAATAAAGGCAGAAAGGTTTGTTACAGAGAGCATTTATACTCGGTATCCGAAAAGTCAGCGGTGATTTTACATTGGCGGGGTATTGTTGCACGAGCAGGGGCGCATTGCAATACGCCCCTGCAAACTTCAGCTACCTGACTTTATCAGACTACAGCCCCAGGTCAACCTCAACCAGCGAACCGAAGCCCAGCAGCCTGACGAGGTCGGGGGAGAGAATCTCCAGCCAGATCGGACCAAGGCTGCCGTAGGTAATCAGATCCGGGGTCGGATGGTCTATCCCGCCAAGCTGACGAGCGACCTCGATGGCATCGCGCAGTCCACCGATTTCGTCAATCAAGCCGTTGTCGAGGGCCTGCTGTCCGCTCCAGACCCGACCACCTGCCAGCTTCTCCACGGTATCTGCCGCCATGCCACGGTCTTCTGCCACGCCGGAGACGAACATGTCGTAGTAGTAGTCCATGTGCTGCTGAACCAGAGCCAGCTCTTCTGCGGTGGGTTGATCGCCGTAGTCGGTGATATCGGCGTTTTCGCCCCGGGTGTAGCTCTCCCGGACGATGCCCTGTTCCTCGAAGAGACGCGCCAGTGAGGGAACCATTCCAACAACACCGATGGAGCCGGTGAGGGTCGCCCCGGAGGCGATGACACGGTCGGCGGGAGTGGATATCCAATAGCCACCAGAGGCGGCAAGGTCTCCCATCGAGACAACCACAGGAATATCATCTGCCTGAAGGCGACGCACCGCAGCGGCAATCCGGTCAGAGGCAATGGCAGAGCCTCCACCGGAGTCCACCCGCAGCACAACCGCCTGAACATGGGGATCGAGACGAGCCTTGTCCAGCTGCGCCGCCACGGTATCGGCACCCATCGTCATTGAACCATCGAGGAGAGAACGGCCGCTCTCACCACTGCGAATGGAGCCATAGGCACCGACGATGGCGATGCGGGGGCAATAGCCCCACTCTTCATCACGATAGAGACGGGAAGCTACCTCGGTGGTACTGACGGAATCGAAGGACTCAGCGGAATCTCCACCGGCCTGAGAACACGCCAGCAGGGCGTCTTCGTAGTAACCGATCTCGTCAATCAGCCCGATCTCCTTCGCCTCAAGAGCGGGAATGCTGAAGGCGTCGGTCAGCTCCTCAAGCTGAGTCCGAGAGAGACCGCGCTGCTCCCCAACCACGGTGATAAGCTGCTCGTGGAGGTCACCCAGCAGTTCATCAATCGCCTGCTTCTGCACCTCGGTGGCACCCTTGGTGGTTTGGTGGAAGCTGGACTTGTAATCACCAGAGGTGATCATGTTCAGATCAATACCGTACTTCTCTGCCAGTCCACCGATGCGGTTGACATGAATCGCCATACCGAGACCGGGAAGGTCAATCGTTCGGGGGATGAATATTTTATCGGCGTAACAGGCGAGATAGTACGAGGCGGTGTTGGTGCCATCACCAGCGAGGAAAGCGTATACCGAAATCCCGGCGGCACGGGTTAGCTCGATCTCTTTACCAAGCTCCTGTACCAGGGCGGTAAGCGGGGTGATATTGCCGCCCAGAGACCAGATACGCAGCAGCACCGCATCTACGTCGCCGTCCCGCCGGACCCGCTTCAGGTCGCGGAGAAGATTCGTCAGGTCGGTCTTCGCTCCACCGAGGAGAGAGAACGGTGTCGGGTCGTCGTGAAGACCTCCGCCGACCTCCAGAGTCAGCACCTCAGAGCCGGAAAGGTCAGCCAGTGGCTCGAACCGCTCCAGACTGTAAGAGAGCGAGGCACCGTGGTTGCCCAGTTCGCCAGCGTCGGTCAGTCTCGCTCCATAACCGAGGGAGAGGTTCGTCAGCTCGATGTTAATCCCGGCGGTCATAAAACCGTCGTCGTCGTAGGAGAACGCCAGAGCCAGACCGTCGATGGTTCGAATCGCAAGACCACCACGCCAGCTGAGCTGCTCTGCATCATCAATGGTATTCAGAGGGTCTTCGCTCCAGTTAACGTCAAAGCTCACGGTGAGCAGATTCGCCAGAGAGTGATCAAAAGCCAGAGGGCGGAAGGCGACTCCACCTGTATAAGAAGGTGGCAGGGCGATCCCGTCGACCTTATCATCAAAAATATTGGTCGCTGTAGCACCAACGGAGATGAAGCTCATCGGTCGCCAGAGCAGACCAAAGTTCATGTCGAAGGCGGACTCCTTAACATCGGCGATCTCCTCCCCATGCCAATCCATGGAAAAACCCAGGGAGAAGTCCTCGCTACCAAAACCCATTCCAGCAGAGAAGCGATCGAGGAAGCTGTCCGGCGTGAGGGAAGGAGAGCTGCTTTGGTAACCTAAGCCAAGGCATCCCATCTGGAAAGCTCCGGAGAGGTCGCTCCACTTATCTTCCGTGCCACCATAGCTGGCGTAGAAGTTAAAGAGTCGTCCGACGCCCAGCCCGGCGGGATTGCTCCAGATCGCGCTGGCATCGTCTGCCACCGCCACCGAACCAAGAGTTCCCACAGTGTAGGAATCAAAGGCGGCAAAGGAGCTAATTGTCAAGACCAGCAAGAGCAGAGTAATTCGTCTCACGGTGAACCTCCGGTGCAAATCTGTTTTTCTTCAACGGATGAGCAATCGCCCAGGGGGCAGATTTACTAACGCCCTGCGGCACCAACCGGTTCCCGTCTAGCCCAGCTTCTCACCGTTCATCGAGTCTGCCACCTGGTTACTGGCATCGCCTTACCATCGATCTTACTCTACGGTTTTTCTTCGTTCAATAATGGCTTCTTCAGCGTCCACCCCAACTTCTCGCCACAGTTACCACAGAACTTATCCCCGGGTGGAACCTCTTCTCCACACTTCGGGCAGCTCCGGCGCAGGGACTCTCCGCATTCGCCACAGAACTTCTTATCGGCATCGTTCTCGCTACCGCACTTCGGGCAGAGGATGACCTTTTTAACCTTATCGCCACTACCCTTGCCGCCGCCGCCCATCGAGTCCGCCATCTGATTGCCGATCGCCATGCCGGCACCGATGCCCGCTCCCATCCCCGCCATGCCGCCGCCGGACTGCTTCGCGGCATCACCGATCGCCTGGGCGGTCTTGTAGCGGGTGTACTGACCCATGTCGCCAAGGGCACCCATCTTCGCCCGTTCGTCCATCGCCTTCTCGACCTCTTTGGGAGCCGTTATCGCTCCCACGGTGAAGTCAACGAACTCGACCCCGTAAGAGGCAACCTCTTCGTTCAGCTCTGCCTTGAGAGCGATCGCCAGCTCGTTGTAATGCTGGGGCAGGTCGAGGAGTGTCTTTAGCTGCTCACCGAGGAAGTCGAAGCTCTTGCTGACGATGAAGCCCCGCAGGAAGTCCTCCAGCTCGCCGACCAGCTTAACCACCGCCGTGCCAACGTACTTGTTCACGAAAAGGCTGGAGTCCACCACCTTCAAGGCGTACATCCCGTGGGCGCGAAGGCGGATGATGCCAAACTCGGAGTCGCGGAATGCCACCGGCTGCGGTGTTCCCCACTTCAGGTCGGTAAAGACCTTCTTATTGACGAAGTAACACTCCGCCTTGAAGGGGGTCTTGCCGCCAAAGGGCAGCTTCAACAATCCGCGCAGCAGCGGGATATTCGCCGTGGTGAGGGTGTGTCGCCCCGGAGAGAAGCAATCCAGCGACTGTCCATCGCGAAAGAAGACCGCCTCCTGGCTCTCCCGAACGATCAACTGCGCACCGTAGGCAACATCGCCCTCGCCGTCCCGGGGAACCCGCTCGGCAAGCACCTTGCCGGAGTTATCCAGCGATTGCAGAATTTCAATAGCCATCTCAAGCTCTCCTTCTCGTATTCAACAGATAGTCGCCCAGACCTCACTCAACCATGCTAGCTTACCACGTTCCCGCATTGGGAGCAATCGACTTACACAAGAATCAACCGTATGGTAGAATGGGAACGGCATTATGAGAGTCTGATACACTATTCATCTTCCGCTTTGAAGAGCGACTGTCCTGAGGAGCAACGATGGTTCTGGATACCTTTCTGACCGATGAACAGCTGGAGATGCGCGAGCTGGCACGGCGCATTGCCGAAGAGAAGATCAAACCGGTGGCCGCGATGTACGACGAGAAGCAGGAGTTCCCCTGGCCCATCGTCAAAGTCTTTGCCCAGACTGATATGTTCCGCACTTTTGTCCCAAAGGAATACGACGGTCTCGGCGGCGGAATCCTCGACCTGGCAATCGTTACCGAGGAGCTGAGCCGGGGCTGCGGTGGCATCGCCCTCGCCTTCGCCGGAACCGCCCTTGGAGCCTACCCGATGATCCTCTTCGGTACCGAGGAACAGAAGAAGAAGTACCTCCCCGCCGTGGCAGCGGGAGAAAAGCTCTGCGCCTTCGCCCTTACCGAACCAGAGGCAGGCTCCGACGCTGGCAGCCAACGCACCACAGCAAAGAAGGTCAAGGGCGGCTATATCCTCAACGGCACCAAGCAGTGGATCACCAACGGTGGCGAGGCAAAGATTTACACCGTCATCGCCGTTACCAACCCGGCGCGGGGTTCACGGGGTATCTCCGCCTTCATCGTCGAGGAGGGCTACGAGGGCTTT
>JAIOSI010000062.1 GCA_021107695.1 bacterium | reverse complement strand
TGTTAAGACAAGGGGTTTCAACCCCTTGCTGAGAATTGCGGTTACTCTGGCTGCTCAAGGGGCTAAAGCCCCTTGTCTATTGTGTTCTTGTGAGGCTGTGTTATTGCATTAGGGCAAGGGCGGACACACAGGTCAGTCCCTACAATCGAAGATTAAACATTCGCATGGTTGTTATGTAGGGGCCGACCTTTAGGTCGGCCCGCAGATTTGTCGTGGGTTAAAGTTCTGCCCCTCACCCCGCCCCGTGGGACGAGTTCCCTCCCCATAGGGGAGAGGGAGAACCCCTCGTGGATTCTGGGCGAAGCCCAGTTCTGTGATGCAACGCACTGCGTTGCCAGCTTCAAGCTGGCGCGCTGGTGGCTTGACTACGCTTTACCCGACGGCTACACTGCCCTGATACTTCACTCGCAGGAGAACCTTTGTCCAGGTACCGCATTCACGTAACCGGGATTGTTCAGGGGGTTGGCTTTCGCCCCTTCGTCTATCGCCTTGCCCTCGAAGCCGGGCTGGTCGGCTTTGTCTATAACGACCCCGCCGGGGTCTGGATCGAGGCACAGGGCGACTCGCCCGCGCTGGAGCAGCTGCTGGTTCAGTTGAAGGCTGAGGCTCCGCCGCTGTCCAAGGTGGAAACGATTAGCTTTGAGTTGAAAGATGAGATCTCGGAAAAGTCCTATACAAATAGAGAGAGAAACGATGCGGGCAACGACATCAATATGGACTCGACCGATGTCGCCCTCTGCGAGTATTGCCTGCGAGAGCTGAACGACCCCTCCGATCGCCGCTATCGCTACCCCTTTATCAACTGCACCGACTGCGGTCCCCGCTTTACGATTATCCGCGACCTGCCCTACGACCGTCCGCTGACCACGATGGCAGGATTTCCCCTCTGCCCTGATTGTAAGGCGGAGTACGAAGATCCCCTCGACCGTCGCTTCCATGCCCAGCCCGTCGCCTGCCCAGTCTGTGGACCTCAGGTGCAGCTGGTGGATGCTGAGGGCAGGGAGCTGGCTGGCTCCGACGGAGCGATCGAAGCAACGGTAGAGCAGCTCCGTCGGGGGAAGGTTCTGGCGATTAAAGGTCTGGGCGGGTTTCACCTCGCCTGCGATGCCCGAAGCGATGCCGCCGTTGCCCTGCTGCGCCAGCGCAAGGCGCGGCTGGAAAAACCCTTCGCCGTGATGTGTCCTGACCTGGACTCAGTCCAAAGATACTGCGTGGTGGACGAAGCCGCCGCCGCACTACTCAGCGGAAACCGCCGCCCAATTGTCCTCTTGCCGAGGTTAGAGAATGGTCAGAAACTCGCCGCTGGTCTGGCTCCGGGTCAGCACCAGCTCGGCGTGATGCTGCCCTACACCCCGCTGCACCATTTGCTGCTGGGGGAGTTCGCCGCACCCCTGGTGATGACTTCGGGAAACCTTGCCGATGAGCCGATCGCCTACCGCAATGACGATGCTCTGGAGCGGCTCGCCACCCTCGCCGACGGCTTCCTCCTCCACAATCGTCCGATCCACCTGCGCTGCGACGATTCCGTGGTAACCACTCTCAATGACGGCCCCTACTTTATCCGCCGCTCACGGGGCTGGTCGCCGGAGCCGATCAATCTGCCGGTCGAACTGCCCGCTCACCTCCTCGCCGTGGGAGCCGAGCAGAAGAACTGCTTCGCCCTGGGACGGGAACGCCACGCCTTCCTCAGCCAACATATCGGCGACATGGAAAACCTTGCCGTGCTGCGAGCCTTCGAGGAAGTAATCCGGCATTACCAGCGGCTCTTCCGGGTGCAGCCGGAGGCAATCGTCCACGACCCACACCCTGAGTATCTACCAACGAAATGGGCTATGGAACAGGGGCTGCCGCTGATTCCGGTGCAGCACCACCGCGCCCACATTGCCTCCTGCCTGGCGGACAACGGCTACGCCGGAGCGGCACTGGGGGTTGCCTGGGACGGAACCGGCTACGGCGATGACGGGGCAATCTGGGGGGCGGAGCTTTTCCTTGCCGACGCAGGTACCAACTGGCGGCGGCTCTGCCACCTCGGCTACCAGCCGATGCCCGGCGGGGCGGCGACGGTACGGCAGCCCTGGCGGATGGCAGCGATCTGGCTGGAATCAGCCGGAATTGATCCTTATTCAATCCCCGGCTTTGGAGAGAAGCTCGCCAGAGAGGAGTGGGGGCTAATCAAAACCGCCGTGGAGCGGGGGATCAACTCGCCCCTGACCTCCTCCGGCGGACGGCTCTTCGATGCCGCAGCGGCTCTCCTCGGTGTGCGGTGGAGTTCGCTCTACGAGGGGCAGCCGGCAATCGAGCTGGAACAGCTTGCCAACTCCGCCGAGACGGGAGCTTATGAACTCGCTCTCGACACCAGCCGCCAGCCCTGGCGGTGGGATGCCCGACCGCTCTTCAGGCAGATCGCTACCGACCTTCAGGCTGGCATCACCAGAGAGGCAATCGCCGCTCGCTTCCACCGTGGTGTGACAACGGGAATCCGCCATGCCGTGGAGAAGGCAGCGGAGGAAACCGGAATCCGCACCATTGCTCTTTCCGGCGGAGTTTTTCAGAATCGCCTGCTCACCACACTGCTTGCGGACGATCTGAAACAGCGAAACTTCAGCGTACTGCTGCATCGGCGGGTGCCACCCAACGACGGCGGTCTGGCTCTGGGGCAGCTCTATTTAGCAACGCGGAGTATGGGCAATTGGTAAAAAAAGTGGGCGAAGACAAGCTTCGCCCCTGCGGACACTGACAGTCGACTTCTCTACCTTGCCGCCTTGCGCATTCTCTCCAAAATCTTCTCAGACACCAGCTCGCGGTGGGCATTCTTCCCCACCCAGCGGGCAGCCCGGTTCTCGCTTTCGCCCAGCCGGGTGGCGGACTTCACGGCGGCGGCGTTGAGACTCAGGTTTCGCTTGCCAATCTGCCGCAACGCCCAGTTCACCGCCTTCTTGACGAAGTTCCGCTCGTCGGTGGCTCCCGCCTCGATGATCGGGAGCAGGGTGAGGAAGGTTTCGTCAGCGGCGGCTTTGTCGTGGACGGCAAGCACCGCCATCATCACATACCCGGCGCGGCGGACGAAGGTCTCCTCCCGCGATGGCCAGTCTCTGACCAGCCCCCAGGCGAGGCTGGTTTTTCGCAACAGATGATTGCAACAGATATCCACGAGATCCCAGGAGTTGAAGTCCATCGCCCAACTCTCCGCCAGCTCACGGGTTACGAGCTTCGGCTCCGCAATCAGACTCGCCAGCAGCCGTGCCTCGTGAAAGCTGGTCTGCCACAGCTCCTCCGCCAGGGGTTGATTGCGCCCCAGCTCCTTTGCCAGGCCACGTACCGGGGTCAGCGAGACCCCAAAGGCGCGCTCCACATTGATGCCAAAACGACCCATGCCCTCGCGATTGTGTTCGCTGCCATGCTCTTTGAACCAACGCAGAATCTCCTCGACGGTCATTGTCTCTCCTGTTGATTTTGATTCAGAGTCCACAGCCCGGATTGTAACAGCGGTGCGGTGCGCTGCACTACAGGTCTGTATATATCCCTCGAATACAAAAGGGCGCAGCACGCTGCGCCCCTACG
>JAIOSI010000186.1 GCA_021107695.1 bacterium | reverse complement strand
CTCGCCAGCGAAGTTCGGGTAGTCAACGGGGTGCAGTTCCTCGCCGTGGAGATGCCCGGCATCAACCCGAAGACCCTGCGCTCCACCGTGGACAAGCTCAAGGAGCAGCTCGGCTCGGCAGTGATTCTCCTCGCCACGGTGAACGAGGGCAAGGTCGCCCTCGCCTGTGGCGTTACCGACGACCTGACCAGCCGCTTCAAGGCTGGGGACATCATTCGACAGACAGCGGTACTACTCGGTGGTAAGGGTGGCGGTCGTCCCGACTTCGCCCAGGGCGGTGGCACCGAGGTCGAGAAACTCCCCGAAGCCCTGGACTTGATATTTAGTGATATAGCAACCAAAGACATCGGTCGATAGCATCTGTAGGGACGCAGCGTGCTGCGCCCTCTGTCAATATCTGGATAGAAGAAAGGACACGGCACACCGTGTCCCTACGATAGAATATCCTCATACTCTTATGCAGATAACCCACAAGGCATTTTTAGAGCTACTCTCCCGGCTGCGGCGGCGTTGTCCAGTGCGGGTTTGCGTACTGGAGGAGAGCCCGGGCGCGAGGCTGCTCCATCGCCTGTTGCTCCCGCTGGGGATATCCTTCCTCAGCTTCGCCGCCTTCACCTGGGCGGGGACAATCTACCTCTCCCGGCGGCTCTTCAACACCGCTGGCGGGTACAAGGTGCTACGCCACGAAGCGGTTCACCTCCTCGACCAGCACCGCCTGGGGCTGCTGCCCTTCATTATCGGCTACCTGCTGCTCCTGCCTTTTGGTTTGACCATCCGGGCGTACTTCGAGTGGCGGGGCTATCGGGAGACCCTCCGTGCCTGGTGGGAGGATTCGCCACCAAAGGCTCGCCGTCGTGGAGAGCGCCTCGTCGGACAGTTTACCTCACGACGCTACGGCTTTATGTGGCTGCCAGCGGGAATGGTTCGCCGCTGGGTGGAACGGGAGCTGGCTCGAATAGAACAGACCGATGGACGAGCCTGTCCCGGACTGGAGCTGCTTAGTCCACCGACTTTGCTTCGTCAGAGTCGTCCTCCTCGTCCTCATCACTTGATTCGTTGAGCTGGGCGTGAATCATCCGCAGCTCGCCGAGGAGAACCACCATCGCCAGCAGTCCCAACGCCGAGCCGGAGATGGCATCCCAGAGACCAAGCTCTGGAAAGACATCAAGAGACCAGACCAGATTGATTACCGCCACCGCCAGGGCGAAGATCGCCGTCTTGAGGTGGGGCAGCTTTCCCCGGCGTAGCGGCAGGGTTATCAGCAGCAGCCCGCCAGCGGTGATGAAGTCCAGTGCAGACATCAGCATCCCACCGGGGGCTTCGATAGCGTTCCAGCCAACGGAGAGGAGCAGGGCAACCCGACGAGCCAGAAGAGCGGCGGCAACGCCGAGTCCGCCGTAGATGAAAAGCTGTTTCAGACGTGAGGTCATATCTGCGTGGGGTTCAGGAAAAGGTTTTGGATGTGTAGCAACACGGTATTCCGTGTCTTTTTTATTTTACAACGCTGGCGCGGATAATCAGGAACTCGGCAATAATCCGGGAGGCCTGCATATGAGGATGTTTGCGGAAGAGTTCATCGCTGACCTGAGGCTCCGTCAGCTCTTCGATGGCGAAGCCGCTCTGTATCAGGGTGTTAAGCCACCAGGCGAGGGGACGGTGGAAGCAGGGAATTTGAAACTCCGTTAGCTGCTCCTTCTGCTCTTTGGGGGTTCGGGAGAAGATCCACTGTTCTACCTCGCCTTCGGTGTGGCGGAAGTAATCCCCCACCGCCAGGGCATGCTGTTTACCGTCGTCGTCGTTAATCCAATAGCGAATCGGTGGGCTGAAGCAGGGGTGGGTGATGGAGAACTGGAGCCAGCCACCGGGCTTCAGAACTCGACGCGCCTCGGCAAAGACCCGCCGCTGGTCGGACAGATCCATCAGGCTCATAAAGGCGGTGAGGAAGTCGAAGCTGTCATCCTCGAAGGGCAGCTCTTCAGCATCGCCGAGCTGATAGCTAATCCCCAGCGGCTCGGCGAACTCTTTCTCCTGCGCAGCCTCGATGAAGGTCGGCGCAAGGTCGAGGGCGGTCATCCACGCACCCTGCCCTGCCAGCAATCGGGTATTGCTACCCTCGCCACAACCGATGTCCAGCCCATGAAGACCGTTGATGTCGGGAAGCATCCTCAGAAACGCCGGACTGTTGAGCAGGTCGCGGCAGACATCGCAGCCCTCCCGACTGAGCTTTGTCCAGACGGCAGCGTTACCTTCCCAATAATGTTGAAGTTCCTTGGAGTTCACCGGATGCTTTCTATAATCGTTTGATGGCTTTTAAGTAACTCCACGGCGGGCATTAAAATGCCCGCCCTACATTAAGGTCAACATCGGTGGTAGCTCCCTGACATCATTCCCGCATCGGAGGAAAAGGGAGTAACCCACTGAAAATTAGCACGTTGCGGTGACCTCAATATCAATATTTGAACTTCCACTTCAGGTTGAAGCGGTAGGTGTACTTATCTTCCTCTTCCTCACCGGAGGCCTGGAGCGCGAGGTACTTGTTGATGTAATACTCGACCAGCACCTTCGAGCTGCCCTCGTTGAGCATATCCCGGGTGTACGCCACATAGATGTCTTCCCAGAGGTACTTGCCCACGGTTACGTTGAGCTTGTCCATGCCTCCCTCGGACATCTCGCTCTCCAGCTTGACGGTGTCCAGCCCCACGGTCTCCCGCGCCAGGCGGCTGAGCTTCGCCTCCATGAAGCGCGCCAGGTAGAGTGCCGCCTGGTTGGCTGCCTGTCCGGCAATTCCTCCGGCACCCTCGGCATCCATCGTCTGCTGGAACTCTTCCCAGGTCATGTCCAGAGCGATGAGCATCATGATGTCCCGCTCCGGCATATCCGGCTGTTCCTGACAGGACAGCTCGATGGTCGGCTCCGAGGCACGCCCACCGATATTGATGACCAGAGTCAGCGGATCGCCACTCCGGCGCAGGCGGCTCGACGCGGTGATGGCGAGGCTGGGATCCGGCGGGGTGAAGCGGTTGAAGGTGATCGTTCCTTCGTCTAAGTCAAAGGCCTTGTCGAGGAAGTACACATTGCCGCGCACCGTCTCCAGCTGACCCCGCAGGGCGGGACCGTTCTCTTTGAGCGAGAGGTTCAGGTCGGCGCGCACCTCCAGATCGGTCAGGTCAGAGCGGATCCAGAGGTTGTGCTTTGCCAAAATCCGCAGGTCGATCACGAGGGGTGGTGAATCGGATTCCGACTCGATCTGCTCATCGGTTACAGTAGCAACTTCGGTTTGAGCAGATTCAGTCTCACTCTCCTCTTCGTCGATAGAGGCATAGCCAGCCTCCACCTCACCCCCGCCACCACCGATGGGTAAAAAGACGTTGCCCTCGATAACCTCAACCTCGCCGGTGAGGACGTTCTGAGTGCTGTTGCTGACGAAACGGATATCGGCATCAACGGTGGCAGAAATCATGTCCAGCAGGTTGGTGAAGCGCAAATGCTGCCCGGTGATGGCAATGTCAACCTCCGGGGTCTCAGCACCGTAGTGGATTGTTCCTTCTCCGGTTAGCGGTCCCTCACCGATCAGGCAGGAGAGCTGGGTCAGCCTCATCAGCCCTGGTTCGAACTGGAGCCTCACATCCAGCTCGTCCAGCCGCACGCCGTAGTCGTAGAGGTCGAGGGATAGCACATCGAGGGCGGCATCACCGAGGAAGACCGGATTATCCAGCGACCCGGTAACGTTGAGCCAGGCGCTGAACTGTCCGTCGGTGAACTTGATGGAGTCGGGGAGGGGCAGGGTGTCCAGCGGTAGCTCGGTGATTTCACAGAAGAGATTGAGCGGTCGCTCCGGGGCGTTGAGGGCGATCTCGCCTTCGAGGCGGATAGCACCCTCCGGGTTGAGGATTACCAGGCGGTCGAGGGCAATTCCACCGTCGGTCAGCAGGGCGGTCAGGTCGAGATGGCTGACGCTGAACTCCTGCGCCGTGATGTTGTTAGAGACCAGATCCAGCCGTCCCAGCGTGTTGCTTCCGTCGCCGGTAAGCAGCGCGTCGTCGGAGGTTACGGCTTCCAGCGCGTTGGTATTGAAACCGGACAGGGTCTCCGCCGTGATGGTCAGGTCGTCGAGGACGTAGTCGCCGAAGCGACCCTCGGTGATGTCCAGATTGAGGTGAGCCAGCGGCTCCTCGGCGGTTCCTTTGAGCGCGGCATCAATGGCGAGTCGCCCGGCGACCTCTTCTTCTACCAACCCCAGCCGACTGTTGAGCAGCCCCAGATCAAGACCAACGGAATAGAGGGTGGCATCGAAGCTCGGCTCCCCCAGGTCAACCCGCGCCGAGAGGCTCAGGCTTCCCACCTGACTGGTCAGGGTCAGCGGAGACAGCGAGAGCTGCTCGCCATCCAGCGAAACGGTAAAGAGACGCTCATTCTCGAAGGCAAGCTGTTGATAGCTCGCCCGCAGCAGCTCGGTATTGACCGTTAGCCCATTGCCCCGCAGCAGCAGCTCGCCCCGGTACTCCAGACCGGTAGCTTCATCAACGGTAAGTCTAAGCTCTTCGATACCGAGTCGTTTTCCGGAAAAATTCGCCGCCAGGGTTAGTTCTTCAACGGGAGTTCCCGCCGCCTCGATATCGCTGAGGATGACCTCACCATCGAAGCCGAAGCCTCCGGCGAGGTTGAGTTTGCCGCCGACCCAGGTGTTATGGATGCTGTTCTCGGCGAAGGTGGTGTTCTCTGCCTCAAGCTCGAAGCTGGTCTCGCCGATGCCAGCGGCGGTGAGCAGCGTGTTGCCCTCCAGCGTCAGGCTGTCAACGGTAAACTCATCGTACCGTCCATTGAGCAGGGAAAGGCGGAGGTCTGCCGAGAGGGCATCGGTCGACCCGTGGAGCTTCGCCTGAAAGCCGAGGCGACCGCCAGCGTCGATTCCGCCGAGACTCGCCAGCCGTCCGGCATCCAGTCCACTGCCGGTAACGGTAAAGTCCAGCCTCTCGTCGTGCAGTCCGCCGCTAAGGTCAATCCGTCCGCCCGCGAGGCGAATCACCCCGTAGGTCAGGGTAAACTCCTCCGGCGTACCGACGACATCGAGCTTCAGACCTGACAGACTCAGGTCCGCCAGTTTACTGGGGAACAGCTCCACGCTCACCGTGGGGTCTGGCTGAGCGGTGGCAATAATCCGACCGCTCAACTTACCCGGCAGACTGGCTAAGATTTCCGGAGCCAGCTCCGCCGGGTTGAGGTTATAGAATTGTAGATTGGTCTCGCCCAGGGGGAAAGCCGCCGTGGGCAGAACCACGGCTGTGCCGCTGAGTCTTCCCGCTCCCCGACGCAGGGAGAACCGCTCCAGACTCAACCGCTCGTCGAGATAGCTTCCGGCAAGGTGGAGTTCATCCACCGCAAAGCCAGCGGCATGGGCATCGCACAGGTCAAGGGCAAGCTGCCCCTGTGGTGCGGAGAAGCTCCCGCCAACCCGGGCGCGCAGCTCTAGACTCCCTGCAAGGGGAAGATCGAGCATCGCCAGCGTGGCGACCTCGCTCAGGTTTATATTCGGGGCGACGACCTCAAGCTCAAGCTCCTCGGAACCGGGGTTGAGCCAGCCGTCGAGGAGTAGCTCCGTCGTCCGGGTTCCCACGGAGAAGCGGTCGAGGACGAAGGCTCCCTCGCTCTCGATCTCCACGCCACCGCCGAGCCAAAGCTGCTCGACCCCAAAGCTGGGGACTCCCGCAGCCAGGCGCAGTTCCCGCAGCCCCACCCCGGCATCGTCGATGTGCAGTGCCAGACCACCGGAGAGCGAGTCCACATCGATCAACAGCCCGTCGGCTCCCCGGTAGGTGAAGGCGTTGTTGACCATCCGAATCTGCTCGATATCAAAGATAAACTCGTCGCTCTCCTCGTCGTCGTCATCGTCGCTGACGAAGAGCAGGTCGAGGTTCATCACCCCGTCGGCACGCTGCTCCAGATTGATCGAGGCTCCGGAGAGGGCGACCAGCTTCAGGCGCAGTCCACCGGAGATCAGATCGAAGAGGCTGTAGGAGACCTCAAGGCGTTCCAGCTCGATAAAGTTCTGGTCGGTGAAGCCCGGAGGATTGGCAATGGTTACCTCTTCCAGCGAGATTCCGCCGAGGAAGCCACCGCTCAACTCACCGATTGATAGCTCCAGCCCCAGTTCGTCGTGGAGGATCGACTCCACCGTACCGGCGATCAGATCGTGCGCCCAGGGGGTCTGCAAAAACAGCACCACCAGCACGACCAGCCCCAGCAGGGAGCCTGCCGTCCAAGCAAGCACCTTGCCGACAATCTTCAGCCAACGGGGCGACCGCTGGAGCTTTTCCTTAACCTGTCTCAGCAGCTGCTTCTTCTGTGCCATTCTTCTCCGAGGCATAAACGGCGATTAAAAAGACACCGTATTTTAACAGAGAGGCGTGGTGAATTGTGAACCTGCCGTGGAGAAGGGATGGGGTGGTGTTAAGACAAGGGGTTTCAACCCCT
>JAIOSI010000118.1 GCA_021107695.1 bacterium | reverse complement strand
GCGGCTTTCTCGTTGACCTTGGTCAGCACACCAAGCTGCGGCATCATGAAGATCGAGTCCACGGCGAGCTTTGTGAAACCTTCGGGGAGGAAAGCGTCAATGAGCATCATCGCCGCCTGGCTCCGTCGTGGCGCGTGGGAGAGGACTCCGCCGGAACCGACCAGAATATCGAGATCGAGCATGTCAACCAGCGAGTTGCCGCCGCTTGACTGGTCAAAGGCTTCGGAGATTGTCCGCATCCGCTGGACACCCTTGAGTCCTACAGCAAGGTTCTTGTGCTGGATGAAGGCAAGACGCAGGGCTTCACGAGCGATTCCCTGTTCGATGATCAGGTCTTCGAGGGTGTGGGGAATCGTCGTCGGGCGGATCATCTTGTTACGAATCCGGTTGCGCAGTTCCTTCTCATCCATGTGGAAGGGAACCCAGCGCATCACGTTGTCGAAGCCAGCCTCTGCCATAACATTGGAGACCGAGTAGCTCATCCCCAGATTAGCAGAGACGGTTCGGTTAAAGACGGTCTCGCCAGTTTCTTCGTATTTCTCGCCCTTGAAGACAGATAAGATATCGATTCGCCCGCCACCGAGATCTACACCGACCACGGTGATCTTCTCGCGGCGGGCGATTGTCTGGATAATCTCGCCAACAGCTCCTGGTGTCGGCATGATCGGAATGTTGCCACCGTTGATATCACGGGTCCAGGTCATCAGCTTGGCATAGCCCGGTGCCTGCGCCATCACGTGTTCCATGAAGAGATCGTGAATGGCGTTACGAGCCGGGGTGAGATTTTCTCGCTCCAGAACCGGGCGGAGGTTATCAACAATCTGCAGGGCGGTCTTCTCGCCGAGGTCTTTGTCGACACTCTCACGGGCAGCGATGTTACCGGCATAGATGACCGGAAGCTGATAGCCAACTCCGAAGCGGGGCTTGGGGTCGGCGGCGGCGATAATCTCGGCAAGCTCAACCACGTGCTTGATTGTGCCGCCATCAATTCCGCCGGAGAGCAGGATGATATCGGGACGAAGACGACGAATCGCTTCGATCTTGACATGGTTGGGGCGACGATCGTTGGTCGCCAGAACATCCATCACGATGGCTCCGGCACCGAGTGCCGCTCGCTGAGCCGACTCACCAGTCATCTGCTTAACAACCCCGGCAACCATCATCTGCAATCCACCGCCAGCGGAGCTGGTGGAGAGATAGACATCGCAGCCCTCTTTGTCGTTATCGCAGACGTTGATGGTTCCGTCTTCGTTGAGGAAGTTTCGACCAGAAAGCTCCTCGACCTCGCTCACCGCGTTGATTACCCCTCGAGTAACATCCTCGGCGGGCTTTTCTACAGTGGTGGGAGCCTCACCACGGACGACGAGGCGGTAGTTGCCGTCATCCTGTTTCTGAATCAGGATTGCTTTGGTAGTGGTTGAGCCACAGTCGGTGGCGAGAATAGTCTTCATGAAGTGATCCTCTTCGTTAACGGTCAATCGAACGGGAAAACCATGTCAAATGAATAAGTCCGGGTGTAGCTGTTGAACGGCGGTGAGAATATCTTCCACCGCTTCCAAGCTTCTTTCAATGGCGGAGGGATTTACATCGGCATATCCGCCGTAATCTCCAACACTCCGCGCATCCAGTAGGAAGGAATATTGGGAGCCAAGTATTTTCGACCAGCGACCTGCATGAACCAGATCACGGTGAACCGCTGACTCGATGCCAGAGTGTTTTCTAAAGCGATGCCCCTCGTGCATAAACGGGGCTGATACCGCGTAAAAGGCGGCATAGTACGCCCTGGAGGCAAAGGCGTTGGGATCTTCCGTTGCAAGCAGTATTGCTGTCCGTTGTGATCTTTTTGCCCGTTGCCAAAGAGCCAGCACCTCCTCGTCAGCTCTCACAGAAACACCCCTTCTTCCTGAGCGTTTCGGAACACCGCAAATCCTCCCTCATTAAAGTCAGCACTGTTTACCGGCATTGCGTGAATCGGGCGAAAAACCTCAAGCTGGAGGTCATAGAGAGAGGTTATGATTGTCCAGAGGTCTTCGGACAGTTCGATTTCTCTGTTAAGCAGCACGAAAATGTCTATGTCCGAGTCTTCTTCGGCATCTCCACGGGCTTCGGAGCCATAGAGAACGATTCCCGCCAGCCGCTCGCCATAAACCTTAGCCAGCCGGGCTTTTACACGCCTGAGAAATCTGTCCCGGTCGGGAAGCATGTTTGGCTCTTTAGTTCAGAGGTACAGTGGGCGCAACGTACCGCCTTGATCGGAACCATGGATAGACAATAAGGGCATTCTTTGGTGGTTAGCTCGGCGAGCGTTTTTTCTTTCTTTTTGCGCTTCCGGTTAACGTCCCTTGCCATGAGGAAGGTGATAAAGGCGATGATGGCAAAGCTGATGACGGTGGCAATGAAAGAGCCGTAGTTGAGGGTTATCGCGCCCGCAGTCTGAGCCTCGGTCAGGGTATCGTATGGACCAGCGGGGATACCGTTGCTCAGTACCAGGAACATGCTATCGAAGTCCAGACCACCAAACAGCAGACTCAGGGGCGGAAAGATCAGGTCTGATACCAGAGAGGAAACGACAGTAACGAAGGCTACACCGATGATGATACCCACCACGATGTCCATCACGTTACCGCGCAGGATAACCTTCTTAAACCCCTTAAACATAAAAACACTCCGCTATCGCCAGCTCCAGCGTTTTTTCTTTGTCAGCTTTCTCTTCCCGCGTTTGGTGTCGAGATAGTCGTTCAGCCGTGCCATCAAAAGCTGCACACTGTCGCGGTTCTCCAGCAACTGACGGAGTTTATCGTAGGGAACGGCATCCATCAGGTTAGGGAAGAGCATCTCCAGACCGTTGCCCAGCAGCGGTTCGACGACGAGCATCGCCTGGCTGCCGAGGAAGGCGAGGGGATAGGAGCTTTCCATGACCATCACGGCGGCTTCGATGAGATTCTTCTCCGCCAGCTTTTGGCAGATGATCTCGATCAACTCACCGCTCTCATCTTTGGAAAGCGTACTCTCGCCACGCACCGAAAAGGCATTGGCAAGGTTCAACCGAAAGCCTCGTTTGCTCTTGGTGCTGACTTGTTCGCTAACCATTCGCTCCTGTTTTTTCCAGATAAATCACCAATCAAACCAGCAGACAATCCCCGTGATTTTAAGTGGTTGGGTGCTTGAAGTCAAGTCTGTGAACGCGGGCATCCAGCTCGACGAGCCGTTTTTCACTAAGCTCACGAACATCAACGGGGGCGCACTGAGATACGCCCCCGCCAGGAGAAACTGAGTCGGCGGTAGTGGTGGAAGGGAGTTACTCGCCGTATTTGTCCCAGGTGGTCAGGCTGGCTTTGATAATCTTATCGCCGACAGTGATGTTGTTGGCAACCTCTATCCCCTCGATGACAAAGCCGAAGACGCAGTAGTCGCCATCCAGCGAAGGCAGCGGGTAGGTGCAGATATAGAACTGGCTGCCAGCTGTGTCCAGTCCGGTGGATTTGCGAGCCATACCCACGGCTCCGGTCTTGTGCGACCAGCCGGAGTCCTCGAAGGGAATCGTGTAGCCGGGACCACCGGTGCCATCGCCGCTGGGGTCGCCACCCTGAATCAACACATCCTCGACCCGGTGGAAGGTCAAACCGTCGTAGTAGCCGCTCTCGACGAGGTTCTTCATGTTCTCCACCGTAACCGGTGCGCTGCGATGGTAGAGTATCATCGCAATTTCGCCCTTCTCGGTATCGAGGACGACCACCGGAGTATCGGCAGTGAGTTCGGGATGATCCTTCGGCACGGTTTCTCCTTCGGGGGGAGTCCAGGAATGGACGGTTATGCCAGCCTCGGTGGCTTCTTTTTCTACCGGGTCAACGGGGCTTTCGGGGTCGGTCTTGCAACCCACGATAGTCAGTATCATGACCGTCAGGGTCAGGACGAAGAGCAGTTTTTTCATGGTGTTGCAACCTTTCGGGTTTGTTTTTCAAGGTTAATTTGGATAATGGCGTTCTACTCCCCCGTTGCCAGAAGCAGATCAAGATTGAAACATGCCAGGGCAAAGGATGCCTCGGCATCGGTCAGGGCGGTCTCCGAGGCAGAGAGGTTCGCCTCGGCCTCCAGAGCCGCTAACAACGTTCCGGAGCCAAGCTCCAGGCGGCGTTGAGCCAGGTCGAGGTCGTCCACCGCCCGTTCGTAGCTGGAGCGAGAGACAACGACCTTCTCCTCGGCGGAGGCGATGCTGTCCAGAGCCAGCCGCAGCTGAAGCTCCATCTGACGCTGGGTATCCCGGCGGGAAAGCCGGGTACGCAGTTCCTCTACCCGTGCCGAAGCCAGGCGGGCATTGGTTGAGAAGCCGTCTATAAAGGGCAGCGTCCAGGAGAGATAGACCCCCAGACTGAAGCTGTAGTTCTCCTCCAGCCACTGGTCTTCCAGCGGGGTATTGTCCGCCCAGTTGTAGCCGCCCTGAAGGCAAAGCGAGGGCCACCAGCCCGAGGTCCCCGCGCGGCGGCTCGCCTGCGCCTGAGAGTAGCTGTCCTCTGCCATCCGCATTGTCGTGCTGTCGTCGAGCTGATCGAG
>JAIOSI010000059.1 GCA_021107695.1 bacterium | reverse complement strand
TGCCACCAGTTCAGTCGAATATAACCCAGCGGCTGGTCGGTCTCCTGCTCCACGATCAGCAGATACTCCTCGTCGGAATCATCCAGAGCCTGCTGGATGTTCTTTTGCTCTTTCTCTGCGGTGGTTGTGTGGTTGACATCAAGCGCCATTTGCCGAAGATAGGGATCGCTCTTCCAGCGGGCGATAGTCTCGGCATCACCAGGCTCAATGGAGCGAAGGTATGTCCTCACCTCTCAACCTCCCTGGTTGGTTGAAGTTAAGCTAGGAATTCGCCAATCCGGCGGAACGCCTCGGTGATCTTCTCCTGGGAAACAGTGATCGAGGCACGGACATAGCCAACTCCCTGCTCACCAAAGGCGGAACCCGGGGTCAGCACCACGCCGTGCTTTTCGAGGAGGTCATCGCAGAAGGAGAGGTCGTCTCTGCCGCCGGGGAGTCTCAGCCAGAAGTAGGTCGCCCCGCCGGGTAGCTCATGCTCCCAGTCCAGCTCATCGAGCTTGGCACTGAAGAGTTCCCGCCGGGCGGTGTACTCGGCAAGTCCCATTGCCACCGCCTCATCACCCTCGTTGAGCGCGACCGTTGCCGCCGCCAGGGTGGGAGCGAAGATACCCGCCTGATAGTAAAGCTCAATCCGCCGGAGCAGGGCAATCGCCTCGGAGTTACCAGCGGCGAAGGCAATCCGCGCCCCCGCCATTGCGTACGCCTTCGAGAAGGTATGGAACTCAATCGCCAGCTCGGCTCCGCGAGGGTCGCTGAAAATCGACAGCGGCTGGTAGTCGCCGTAGGTGATGAAGGAGTAAGCGTTGTCCCAGACCACCAGGGTCTCGGTCTCCTCTGCCCAGTCCAGCAGCTCGGTGATGAACTCCGGAGGTACCATCGCCCCGGTGGGGTTGTTCGGATAATTGAGCAGAATCAGCTTCGCCCGCCGGAGGGCATCTTTACGGATTACTTTGAGTTCCGGCAGCCAGCCCCGCTCCGCAGTGAGCGGAACGGTGTGAATCTGTAACTGGGAGATCGTTGCTGCGGCGACGTAAGCGGGGAAAGCCGGATCAGGCAGCAGCACCAGGTCCCCGGGATTGCAGAGTGCCAGGAAGAGGCGGCTCAGCCCGCCCTTGCTGCCGGGAAGCAGGGCAACATCCGCCGCCGAGACCTTCGCCTTGAAGCGACGCTGGTACCAATCCTCGATCGCCTGCCCCAGCTCTGGTGAACCGGTGTACGGAGTGTAGGAGTAGAGAGCCGGATCGGCTGCCCGCACGGCAAGCTCTTCCAACGCTTCGCCGTAGGGCGGCTGGTCGGGTCCGCCCCGTCCCAGGTCAACAATATCCACCCCACGGGCGGCGACCAGCTTGCGCTTCTGGGCGATCTTCGCAAAGATATACGGCTTAACGGCGGCTAATCGTTGGGAACTTTCTACCTTCATCCGTCCTCCAGCAGCTTAAAGCTGCACATAATACTGACCTTCGGTCAGAAGACCTTAAACCCGTCCGCTCTCTTCGCTAACTAAGTGATATATTTGAGATTGCAGGATAGTTATAACGAACAGCAATTCGGCAGCTTAAAGCTGCGACACATGATGATTGTGAGTTTACATGGACTCAATGTGGCACACACCATAGTGTTAATTATGGGTAACATCCCTGCTGCTGTTTTCGGGAGCATAAACGCAACACTGGCGAATAGCAACCCTCGATACCTTCGCATAATTCGCTACTCTGACTTCTCGCTCATCAGGGAGTCTGCCGCCAGATAGACACCATTTCTGTAACCGTAACAAATACCAGTAGTTACAAAGCTACAGTAATTATCAGCCAATCCGAAGGTACTTATGCAAAAGTCACCCCCTTTTGTTAAACTTGGCATCGTACCGCTTCACTCCATAAGCTGATGATTGACTATCACCTCCATGCTAAATACTCCAACGACTCAAAGGCGAGTCTGCTTGACTATGCCATCTTGGCAAAGCGAGAGCAGTTCCGGGCGATTGCCATCACCGACCATCTCGACTTCTCACCGGAATCTGAGACCTACAATCGTCAGGAACATCTGAGCATTCTGGAGCAGGCACGCAAGACCGCGCCGGAGACCTACATTGCCCTGGGGGCGGAGTTTACTTGGCGACCAAAGCTGGTTGAGCAGATCCACGCCTGGCAGGAGCTGCTGGACTTTGATTATACCATCGGCTCGGTGCATTATCTCGACGAGGTCAACACCGTGGTCTCCAGCCGACAGGCCGGGGACTTCTTTGCCCAGACCCCGGTGGAAGAAGCCTACGGGCGTTACTTCGAGATGCTGCTCCTGACCGCTGAGTCCGGGCTTTTTCATACCATCGGGCATCTGGACATCTGTAAGCGCTACGGGGTTCAGCACTACGGAGCCTTCGATCCCCACCGCTGGGAGGTCGAGCTGCGCCGGGTCTTCCGCGCCTGTCTGAACACCAACACCGGGCTGGAGCTGAACCTCTCCGGGCTGCGCCAGTATCCAAAGGAGCCGTATCCGGCACTAGAGACCTTGAAGATGGCAAGGCAGGAGGGACTGCGGCTGATCACCGTGGGCAGCGATTCTCATCGGGCGGAGCAGTTCTCGGCTTCGCTGATTCAGGAGGGTTTTCGACTGTTGAAGGAAGCTGGCTTTGAGCAGGTCTTCCACTGGCGCGAGGGCGAACCGATTGGTCTGCCACTGGCTTGAGTATTAATGCTTAAATATACAACTACACTTATCCAAAATGACGCACTTTGTGTCGCCCTGGCTAGCGGGTACCCTCACGGATGATAACCTTATATTTTATTGCCATCCGGTTAGTTTTGATTTACTATCATCCACTAGAGTTTCCTGGAACAATTCTCGTGAACGCGGGGAGGGCGTCAACCAGGGAGGCGGCGAACATTGTAGTACGCGTAAATTACCGCTGTAATAAAAATTGGGTTTTTCTGCCACTATGTATAGACATCACAGCGGATACAGTGTTACAGTGCCATTGGTGTGGGATGGTAGAACAAAAACAGGTATTTTATACCGCACTCAAACCTAAGACTCGATAATCACCAAGTTATGACAACTCAGTACTTAGTCCTCACAAAAAGACCTGGGGTAACCTCATTGAGTAGAACCATTCTCACAGGTAATCTGCGGAGCCTCTCCGTCTCCGATCTCTTTCAGCTGCTACGGTTTAAAAGAGATACGGTGGTCATGAGCTTTTCCACCGTTAGCAGCTCGATTGACTTCTTCGTCGAGCAGGGGATGATCATCTGGGCAACCTCGGTTGGGGAGAAGGAGCCAATTGGAGCCTATCTGGTTCGGGTTGGGGCGTTGACCAACGAAGAGCTGATGATTCAGCTCTCGAAGAAAGAGGTTGGCGGCGATGGCGAGCTGCTCGGTCGGTATCTGATCAGCAACGGAATCGTTACCGAGGATCAGGTTCAGCAGGCTCTGCGCAGCCGGATTCTTGACCTGACAATTAAAGTCATGCAGATGTCGGAAGCCGATGTCCTTGTAACTCAGGCAGAGACAGAACCGCGCGGCAACCTGGAACATCCAATCTCCATTGATTATCTGATGCTGGAATCGGCACGGCGGATGGACGAGGAGTCTTCGATTCAGGAGTTCGTCTCTTCGCTTGACGAACCGCTGGAGCTTCAACCGCAGAATCTCGCCGATGATGTTGAGTTTTCTGAACGGGAGTGGGAGAATCTGAAACTGATCGATGGTATTTCTACCATCAACAACATCATCTCCCTCTCCAACCAGTCCCGCGAGGATGTCCTGAAGTCAATGGCGGCGTTCTTTTCTCTGAAGATCGTTAAGGTCGTCAAAACCGACAACGTGAAACCCCGTATCCTGGTGGTGGATGACTCCCTTACCTCCCGCCACCTGGTTACCTATATCCTCAGCAACAGCGGCTTTAATGTTGTCGAGGCTGGCGACGGACATACCGCCCTGGCAAAGGTCGAGGCGGAGCGACCGGATCTCCTCGTCCTCGATGTGATGCTGCCGGGAATCAGCGGCTACGAAGTCTGCACCCAGCTCAAGAAAAATGAAAAATTTACCGATATCCCCGTCATCCTGCTCACATCGCTAACTGGCTTTACCGATAAGATTCGGGGGAAGCTCGCTAAAGCCGATGTTTATCTTACCAAACCGGTTAAAGAAGAAGAGCTGGTAAGTGTTGTGGAGCATCTGCTTAAGAAACATCGCTAACCAACCCGTCGATCCTGCTGAAAAGTATTTGACACCAGCTCTAACCTCTGGCATTCTTTAGGATGTAAGGGGCAATATCCAAACAATATGAGGAGGCAGGTATGGATAATGCGGCAGTAAAGAAGTGGCAGGAGGTTCAATCTCAGCATGCCACCCCCGTTGACCCGGATGGTAACAGTATCAGTGATGGCGACGAAGCCTTTAACCTCTGGGAAACTTTGGGATTGTACGCCTTCATGAAGGACCCATAGAGCTTTCTCAGGATTAACCCCGAATTTTAACCCGTTTGACCAACCTCAGAGGTGTGCTATGGCAAAGATACTCATCGTCGAAGACAACCCAATCGATATGACCGCCACGGAAAATATACTCGCTGATACGGGACACACCCTTATCAAGGCAATCGATGGCGAACAGGGACTCGCCAAGGCTGGAACCGAGAATCCCGACCTGATTGTCCTTGATATTATCCTCCCCGGTCTCAATGGTTTCCAGGTCTGCCGCAGCTTAAAGAGCGACCCCAAAACCGAGAGCATCAAGGTTATCATGCTGACGACCAAGGACCAGGACAGTGACAAGTTCTGGGGCATGAAGCAGGGTGCCGACGAATACATTACAAAGCCGCTGGATGGCGAGAAGCTGCTCCAGCTGGTGAAGAAGCTCCTCTAGCGTTGCCCTAA
>JAIOSI010000239.1 GCA_021107695.1 bacterium | reverse complement strand
CTGGCTAAAGAGAGCAGGGAATCGCCGCCGCCATTGCTGCCCAGCGCGGTCTGACAGGAGGAGAGGACGGCAAGCTCGCAGCTTAGCGGCGTTCCGATGATCTCTCCGGCGGTGAGTCGCCCATCCTCGCCCCAGCCCCGGTCGGCGTTCAGCAGCAGGGAAGAAGCCAGCGGATCGCCCTTCGCCAGGCTGGCGTGGCAGGCGAGGTGGAGATAGCGAGCATTACCCGCCAGCTCGTAATAGCTGCTCTCTTTGGCAGCCTTCCCGGTCAGCGGCTCGGCGGCAAGGGGGAAGAGGTTGGCAATCCCCCGGGCTTCACGGGTGGCGAAGGTCAGCTCCTCGGTCGCCAGACTCAGCAGCACCTCGTCCTGCTCCCGTTCGCTGGGAGCTGACCAGCCTGCGCCACCGCTGTAACTCAGGGCGAAGCGGTCGATCAGCTGCCTGTCCTGCCAGGGAAGCAGAGCGAAGGAAAGCTGCTTCAGAACGCCGTCGGGGAGCAGAATCAGCTCGGTAAGCCGGGCTTCGCGGAGTTGTGCTGCCCACGGTTCCAGCAGAAGCAGCGAAAGCTCCTCACCGAGGCGGGTAAACTCCTCCTCGTCCAGACGATTGGTAAGCTGGGCTAAGAAGCTCCGGGTTGTTGTGGTGATTGCCGTCTCGCTGAACCGTTGAAGTTCCACGCCGTCGGCGGTAATCAGCCAGCTGTAGAGGACATCGCCATCAACAAACCACGCCAGAGCAGCCTGATGGGAGTCGAGTCGGGAGCGCAGTTCCTCGGCGGAGACATCGCCGACCAGTCCGGCGAAGGCGGGATAGTTGACGACAATCTCTCTGACAAGCAGGTCGTGGTGCGTGGGGTTCCCCGGCGAGACGATCAGCTCCTCGGCTGCCTCAAGCTCTTCATCAAGGAGTTCACCCAGCCCTTCCGACCAGTGAACCTCGGTACTCAGCAGCGGTCGCTCCTCGGTCAGGGCGTGTAGCTCCAGCAGCAGGGTTAAGGCTTCCGCTCCCTCGTTAACCTCGGCGGCACGGTGGATCAGTTCGCCGTAGAGGTCGCGGGGGGTGGTGAAGAGACCATCGCGGAGGCGGGTCAGCTCGGTCTCCGAAATTGACAGCTTCGCCAGCTGCCGGGCGGTGGCGTACTCTTCGTTAACGAAGTGAATCCGCCAGGGAAGCTCAGTCAGCCCAAGCTGGCGGGAGTAACTCGTCGCCTGCTCAATTGCCGCCGCATCGCTGGTGAGGCGGGCGAGGTCGTAGTAGCCCAAGGCTCGTCGTCGGCTGGGAGTTTCGCTGTCGTCGAGAGCCAGATAACGGCGGTGGTAGGAGATTGCCTCATCGAGGTCGCCAGCCAGCTCGGCGGTGATTGCCAGATGGCGCAGGTCTTTCTCCATGCCGAGCTGATAGCCGATCGCCTGATCGAACATGTATGCCCGGCTGAAGTGCAGCTCTGCCATGTTGAAGCTGCCGCTGAGGCGGTGGATGAGGGCGAGATTGGCGTTGGCAGCGGCAAGCTCCGGCAGGTAGTCCGCTTCCTCGGCAAGAGTCAGTGAGCGTTGCGCTGCTTCGAGAGCCGCCTCGTCCTGCTGAAGACCCAGCAGGCTCAGCGACCAGGCTCCCTCGAAGAGTGAGCGCAGCCGGAGGTTGCCCTCTTCGCCCAACTCCTCCAGCGTGGACTGGCAGATTTGCGCCGACTGCTCGTAGTCCCGCAGGTTCCAGTACGCCTTGGTCAGCCCGTAGAGGTTGTCCAGCCGGGTCTGCTCCGAGCCGCCACCACCGGAAGAGAGCAGCAGCGTCAGTCCTTCCTGGTGAAGCTGGCGGGCGTGGTCGGCTTTGCCCAGAGCGGTGTGGATGAAGCCAAGCTGCGCCAGTGCCGAAGCGCGACCGGCGGAGTCATCAAGCTGCCAATAGAGTGTCTCCGCCTCTTCGGCGTAGCGCAGAGCCTGTTCCGGCTGCTCCAGATTGGCGTAGTGGAGGTTGGATAGGTCGAGGCAGATTTGCGCCCGAGTCGCGGTTCGTTCCGAACCAACCGCCAGCAGCAGAGCCTGCTCAAATTCCTCCCGCGCTTCGTCGTAGCGATAGAGGCGCACCTGGAGCAGGGCGCGATCCCAGTAACCCTTCAGATACGGCTCCGCCAGGGCGGGAACCGTGGAGTCGCCGACCTCCGCCAGGGTCAGTAGATAGCTCTGGTTCGCCTCCAGAGCGTCGGGAAGCTCACCCAGGGCGGCGTGGATTCGAGAGAGTCGTTGCAGGGCGCGCGCCCGCTCAACCGCCGTCTCGGCTTCTTCGTAGAGCCGCTGCTGGTAGGTCAGGGCGATGGACAGCTCGCCGTCGTCCCCTGCCGCAGCAACGGCAGCAGACCAGAGTTTGTGCTTGCTGGCAGGGTCGCCGAGCTGCTCTGCCATTCCCGCCGCCTTGAGGTACTGATACCAGGCGAAGGAGTACCGCTGGTCTTCGTAGTTTGCCTGCGCCGAATAGACGGTCTTCGTGAAGTGTTCCTCGGCAAAGGCAACGGCTTCTTCGTCGCTGAAGCCGCTGAAACCGAGGAGCATCGCCCCGAGGTCGTAGTCGTCGGGATACTCTGCCAGTGTCTCCTGCTTCGCCTGCTGGAAGGCTCCGGCAGGGGAGCTTACCAGCAGATTCTCGTTGAACAGGGAGGCGAAGTAGCGGCTCGGTCTGGATTCGGCATCGTTCAGGTTCAGCACCACGCTGGGGATTCCGGCGTAGTAGAAGCCTCGCAGCAGCACGCCGATATTCCTGCCCAGCCGCTCCGGGGCGTAGGCGACATCACCCATGGCGCTCAGCGAGATGGTGTTGGCACCGATGTTTGCCCCCAGCAGGGCGTGGAAGTCCAGATAGTCTCGATCGACTTCGTTCCACTCTGCGCCCACGAAAAACCCGTTGTAGAGCGGGTCACTTTCGTCAAGGCGCAGCGGGGCGGTGAGGTCGAAGAGCCGTCGGGAGGTTGCCGCGCTGAGCAGCTCGTCAACATTCTGCCACTCCCACAGCAGTTCGCCCTTCACATCGACCCGGCGCATCTGCACCGCCATCCCCAGGTCGTCGTATCGGTCGTCCACGCTCGCCTCGGGAATCGCCAGCAGCGGACGGTCGTAGGCGATGTTCCGCTGCTCGTAGGCGTAGCCCAGGTCCGACGGTGAATAGAGCAGCACCGCCGCCGGGATGTGGTCGCTACGGGACTGCTGCAACGCCGCCGTCCAGGGAACCTCCCAGAGCGCGCCATCGGGAACCAGATAGAGGGTCAGCAGGTTGCTCGCCTCCGGCTCGAAGGGAGCAATCAGCTTCTGATAGAGCAGGGGCAGCAATGCCGGATGATTACGAGCATCCTCAACCAGCTTCGCCGCTTCGGCGCGATCAAGCTCAAGGGGTCTACCCGTCAAAGAGTCCGGGGTCAGCAGCCAGCCGTAGCAGTTATTCTCGGCAAAGAAGAAGCTCAGCATCGCCTCGCCGGGGCGCAGGGTGGCTTGAATCTCTTCGGTCTTTAAGGGGTACGCCCCAACCAGGGAGCGCAGCAGCGGGCGTTCCTCCTCGATCAGATAGCGATAGTTCCGCTGCTCCGCTTCCAGCCCCCGGCGGAGTTCCTGCAAAATCGCATCGGCTCCGGGGTCGAGGCTGGTTCCGTAGGCAGAACTGATTGTGGCGAGCAGGTTTATCTGCTCCTGAGAGTATCGCTCATTGCGGAGGAAGACCTTGTCCATCTCGAAGTGCGGGGTCAGCTCTCGGTCGCCGAAGATTCCCGCCATCTCGGCGGCGTACTGCCTGTCAATCAGCTCGAAGCCCTTCTCCCACTCGCCCTTGTCGGCGGCTAGGGCAACTGCGGATTCGTAGAGACGGCGAATCTCGGCAAAGGTTACCGAGAATGGGGTCTGGAGGCTGAAGTCCTCCTGCTCGTAGACTGGCGGCAGCGGCAACAGAATCCGCTCCAGCATGGAGTCCGATTCACCAACCAGCCGAGCCAGGGCATCGCCGTGGAGCCACTCCAGCAGGGCGACCAGCCGGGAGTGGTCGCCGGATTCCGCCGCCTGCGTGAGTGCTGCCGCGTACCAGTCCCGCAGCTCGCCTAACTCCCCGGTCGGTGGGGTCGGCAGCACGGAAAAATCGCTCACCCGCCCGACATAGCGCAGCACCGTCTGCAGGTGAACCCAGGGTGGCGAGCCGTCGTCGGCAACGATGCTCAGTCGCCGTGCCAGTTCGTAGAGAATCGTAATCTGCTCGAAGGAGAGGCTGTCCAGCCGGGTGTCAGAACGCTGACCGATCTCCCGCTCGACTCCGTTCAGTGCCTGTTCCAGATGCAGTCCGGCGGCGACGGGGTTACTCCGGGAGCGGT
Source organism: bacterium (assembly GCA_021107695.1). Classification (GTDB taxonomy): domain Bacteria; phylum RBG-13-66-14; class RBG-13-66-14; order RBG-13-66-14; family RBG-13-66-14; genus JAIOSI01. The sequence goes on along the minus strand of JAIOSI010000239.1, from coordinate 7,428 downwards.
GATAGTCCGCCATCGAGCGGCTGATCCGCCAGGAGAGCCGCTGGAGCGAGAAGAGGTCGGCGCGGTCGCGAGAACGCTGAAAAAGGCTCTCCGCGCCGGGTGAGCCAAGCTCCGCCAGCACCGCTGCCCGGTTATGCTCACAGACGATGGAGCCACCGATGTCCCGCAGAGCCTGTCGTGAAGAGGTCGCGGTGAGGAAGACCGCCTCATAGCTCGCCTGAGCGGCAAAGAACGCCGCCTCGGCTTGCTCCAGCAGGCGGTACTGCTCGGCTGGCTCACTTATGCCAGCTTCATCGCTATCGACTTCGACAATCTTCTGAGAAAGCAGACGCAGCAAGGCTCCACGAGCATGGGAGACCCTGGCGAGGAGGCGTTGGTCTTCGATCTCGACGCGGCTCGCCTCAATCTCGTTGAGTTTCACCAGCAGCCTCTCGACGGAGGTTATTAGTTCAGCGTTGTCTTCATTTACGTAGGTTCTCGCGGAAAGCTCTTCGTCCAGGGACATCGCCAGCTCGGTGAGGTTGGTCAGCGAGACGATCCTCCCCCGCTCCGCCCCGGCGGTTTCCGACTCCGCCAGAGCCAGCAGGTAATAGTCAATCGCCTCCGCCCGATTGCCGACCTGATAACTCAGCTTGCCGAGCTGGCTGTAGATTTTGCTCCTCTCGGCAGCGGCAACCTCTTCCTCAATCTCGGTGGCACGGCGTTCCTCGAACAGCTCCAGTCGCTGCTGGTAGAAGGTAATCGCCTGGCGGTGGTCGCCCTGATTGAGGTAGCACTTGGCGATGAAGGTATAGAGGAGCTGCCGCTCGCCGATGGGGTCAAAGCCCTGGGCGGACTCCGAGGCATCGCCAGCCAGCCCGGCGGTAACCTGAAAGTTCAGCAGCCCAGCCTCCGCCTCGTCCTGGCTTTTGTTTATCAGAGTATCGTTGATTGTCAGGGCGCGGGTGAAGTAGTCAATGGCGTCGGGATAGTAGCGATTGAAGAAGTAGCAGAGTCCGACGTTGCGCAGGGCGTAGCCCCGCTTTACCTGAGCCGCCAACGCTAGTTGAGCCGCCCGGATTCGCTCGCCCATCTTCGGTGACTCCACCGACTCGGTCTCCGCCGCCAGAGCCAGAGCCTCGTAGCGTTCAGAGACCTCCACAAAGGCGTTGACTCCGGCGTCCCAGTCCTCCTGCTCGAAGCGCACCAGAGCGATGCCGTCGGCGCACATCAACGCCCCGACCTCGTTCTCCGCCGCCTCAAACAGCTCAATCGCCCGGCGGAAGTGGGTCAGCGCCGTGGGATAGTCGTCCACATGCCGGGCGGAACGGGCGTAGTTGAACTCGAACCGTGCCTCGACAGCATCAGAGTAGCGCAGCGTGGCAAGCTCATCCCGCTGGCTATAGAATCCCAACGCCCGTGCCGGGTTGTTGAAGAGGTAGTTGGCGTTGCCGAGGAGCAGGCAGATGTCCGCCTCGAAGTTCGGGTCAAGCTCAACATCGTTCTGTGCCAGGGCGCGGTTCAGCTGCTCCAGCGACCGTTCCAGTGCCTCCCCCGCCTGACGATTGTTTCCCTTCTCTCGCTCCAGTTCGGCACGGGTCAGCTCCAGCCAGCCCAGGGTGTACCACGCCTGGGGCAGGTCAAAGCGCAGCTCCACCGCCTTGCGCAGCAACCGTTCTGCCTCGGTAAAGCTGAACTCATTGACGGTCTCTCCCCGCTCGGCACTCTTGTAAGTCAGTGCCAGCCCGACGGCGTAGTGAGCCAGCCCGTCATCGGGAGCCACCGCCAGCCGCTCCCGGTATTCCCAAAGAATCCGATCCCGCCGACCCAGCTCCTCGCAGAAGAGCTTGACCAACGCCCGGTGGGCAGCGGGGTCGTCGTAGTCGTTATCCAGGGCGCGGCGGATCAACGCCTCTGCCCGCTGATAGTCGTTTCGCCGTCGATAGCCATCGGCATCCTCCAGCAGCACCCGGCGGAGCTGCCGCTGCGCCATTAGTGCCGGAAGCCCGGCTTCAAGGTCGGCGTACTCCTCGGAGATTCTCTTCAGTGCCTCGCCAGCCCGTTCCGGTCGGCGGAGTTCCCGCTCCAGTCGGGCGATCTCAAATAGTGCCGCTGCTCCTTCCAGCCGGGCAGAGGGATAGTCCTCCAGCACCGCCCGGTACGCCATGATCGCCTCTTCGCTCTGCTCCAGCTCCGCCAGCTCCGCGCCAATCAAAAAACGGGCGTGGGCGGCAAGCTCCACATAAGGGGCATAGTCAACGATGATATTCTGCAAGGCATCCAGCCGCTCCACATCCACGGTGTCAGCCAGCTTCATCTCGATGAACGAATCGCCGGCGCTGAAGAGCCACTCCCGCTCCGCCGGATAGCTGAGGAGGATATAGAGGTAGTGATTCTCCGCCTCCTCGGTTCGTCGCAGCCGCCGCAGGGTCTCAGCATAGCCATAGTCCGCCTCGGCTCGCAAAGAGAAATCTCCGCCCAGATACGATGCCGCCTCGTAGTCGGCTAGTGCCAGCTCGTACTCTCGCTGATAGGTGTGGATCTCTCCGGCTAGCGAAAGCGTGCCGCAGGCTGCCTCCGGCACCGTCTCCTCGACTCGCCCTGCCAGCTCGTAGCAGTCGTCAAGCAGAGTGGGTGCCACTGTTTCCGTCCCCGCTCCTTCGGTCAGATAACGCTCCGCCGAGGGCAGCTCATCGTAGCTCACCGCTTGGCTCCAGCGTTCCCGTAGAGCAGCCAGCTCGCTGCGGGCTACCCCAACTACGCCGGAGGGCCAACGCTCCGCCACCAGGCCGCGCTCCACCGCCGCCTGGCGCGGGAAGCCCAGCTCCGGCGATTCCAGCAGATGAGCGTACTCCAGCTGCGCCCGGGCTGCCCAGTCGTCTTCAGCGGCGAAGCGATCCACAAAGAGCGAGAACGCCAGCAGCTGTCCGGCAGGGTCGTGGATAACCCCCCGTGCGGCGCGGAACGCCGTAGCCGGGTCGTCGCTGATCGGCGGTGGGTTGATTGGCACGCTCCAGAGGTCGCCGTTGCCGGAGCGATCCGAAGAGAAGAAGATGTTCACTCCACCGAGGTCGGCGAGACCGTTCCAGCTCCCCACGGCGGTTACCCGTCGCCAGGGAAGCTGACCGCCGCTGAGGCGATCGGTTGCGGCGACGCCATCGTAAACGCCGTCCTGAATCAGGCGCAGATTCTCCGCGCTGACGAAGCAGACCTGAGCGTTGTCGGCGGAGTTCATCCTGCCGTCGTTGTTGGTGTCCAGAGCGAAGCGGGTGAAGACCAGCCCGGCGGGCTTCCAGCGGGGAGCGGCAACGTAGCTGCCCTCGTTGACCAGCACCGTCTCGTAGCCATCGCTTAATCGCCGTAGCACCAGCGCGCTGCGGTCAACCCCCGGAACGACGTAGCAGAGCCACTCTCCATCGGGACTCCAGGTCGGCTCGGTGCCACCGGAGTCGGTTATCCGCTTCAGATCGCTGCCGTCGGCGTTGATCTGATACAGATTGGACAGACGCTCCGGCAAGTTCCAGTCTTCCCCCAGACAGGCAGGAGCAGTGGCACCGCTTCGTTCCTCTGTCCGGGCAAAGACGACTAGCCTGCCGTCGGGAGAGACCGCCGGGGATTCGTCCCGCCCCCGATACTCGGTCAGCCGCCGGGGGAAGTTGGTGATAGTGTTGATGGAGTAAATCTCACCGTCGGGGTCATCGCGAGTGCTGACGAAGAAAACTGTCTCACCGGAGGTATCCCAGGCGGGCTGATAGTCCGCCGCCGTGTGGGTGGTCAGCTGCTCCGTCGTGCCGGTACGGAGGTTGTTCACCCAGATGTCCTCGTTGCCGCTGCGGTCGGAGACGAAGGCGAGTAAACTTAATCCCGGTCGCAGGCTGGGCGAGCTGTCGTGGGCGGAGTGGGTGGTCAGCTGCTCGAAGGCGGAAAGCTCCAGACCAACCGGTTTTTCAACAACCTCGGTGGCGGAGTCAGCGGCAGCTTCCTCGGCAACCGATACCGAGGCAAGCAGGAGCAACAGGGCTGGCAGGTGTTTTAGGCTCATAGGTGTCTGGTATCCGATGATTGTTTGGCGATGGCTTTACGCTACATTGCACCGTCCCATTCTATTACGAGCTGGAAGGTATAACAAGGGCAACCACTGAGGTTGCCAGATAATCACCAAATAACCCTTTTGCGGGTCGACCTAAAGGTCTGCCCCTACGTAAAACCTTGAGGATGCTTAGAATATGTTGTCAGGGGCGGACCGATCTGCGAAGGATTGGTGTCCGCCCTTTTATGATATGCGGTTGTTATGGAACGAGGGCACGGCATGCCGTGCCCCTACAAAACGTTCGTTGCTTATCTTGCGATGACGACGGTCTGGCTGTCGCTGTGGTTGGTCGTCTCCAGGGAGAGCAGATAGACTCCGTTGGCGAGGTCGGCGGTGGGCAGGCTCAGGGTGTGGCGACCAGCACTGAGGTTCCGTGGAGCCAGAGCGGCCACCCGCCGTCCGGCAAGGTCATAGAGGTTCACCGAGACCGCTCCGGTCGCGTCCTCCGTCGTAAGGAGAAGCATAACGCTGATGACGTCGTCAGCGGGACAGGTCCAGGGGTTTTCCAGATGGCTTCGTGATAGCGTCTCGTCGGTGCCGGTCTCTTCCGCTGGATTCACCGTGATCGGGTCAAAGCGGTGGCTCTGCCCGTGAAGGTCAGTGGTTTCAATCAGATAGCGGAGGGTTCCCGCCGGGGGGATGGCATCGAGCCACTGTGTTCCAGAGTTACTGTCCAGCGTTGTCAACAGTTCCCAGGAGGTCGCTTCGTACTCGGCTGTTTCCAGAGCCTGGTGTTGCTGCCAGGCGGCGTAGTGGCGGTTGTCCACTGGCGGAGCCACGCTGACCGTCGGGGTCAGCCGCTGGCGATAGATGCTCAGAGAGATCGCATCGGCTGAGATTTCCCAGTCCAGCAGCACACCGTCGTTGGTTCGGCTGGCGAGGAAGCCATGCAGCTCCACGCCGCTGGCGGGGTCATTTTCAAAAATGACATTGGGCTTATCACCCCAGTCGGTCTGGGCAAGGTCGAGGTCGGTGGAGTATTCGTAATCCACCTCAACGCTGGCTCCGTTTGTCGGAGCCGTTCCCAGAGAGACCCAGCCCTCCTGACGACCGTAACAGTAACCGCTCACCGGCAAGAGAGAACCGTTGACCCGTACAGCGGTTACCCGGCGGAAGGGCAGAACATCAAGCTGAAACACCTTCGCTGTGCCATTGCCAGTGAAGGAGTCGGTTCCGCTGGTCAGTCCATCGTTGTCGTAGTCGGCAAAGAGCAAGGCCTCACTCACCGGATTATAGCCCAGCCCGGAGAGCCACTCCGGAAGGATATTAAAGCTCCCGCCGTGGTTCTCGTAGATGCGAATGTCCGCCCACCAGCCCGATGTCGACAGGTCGAGATCGCCGTCGTTATCTATGTCAGCCAAAGCGGCGAAGGAGCTCATCTCCACCGGCTCGGAGAACCAGTCCGGCGTGGTGTCGATGAGACCGCTGTTAGAGAAGTAGATGATGTCCTGCTGACCAGCGGATTGATTGTTGTTCGCCACTACCAGGTCCATCCAGCCGTCGTCGTTGACATCCCCCGCTGCCAGACGGATGGTATCCCAGGTGTCGGCATCCTCCCACTGGAAGGTCGTGGGCAGACCGGAGCCTGTTCCCAAAAAGATCACGTTGGAGTCATGCTCCGCTGCGGCGGCAAGGTCAAGATAGCCGTCGTTGTTGAAGTCGGCAAACAGCACATCCATCCAGGTGGTCTCTTTAACCGATTGCCACGCCGCCGTGGTGGTCAGCGTGCCGTTGTCGTTGCGATAGATCCGCAGCGGCTCGTCTCGGCTGACGTAGTCCACTCCGCCGGAGACGGCAAGGTCGAGGTCGCCGTCGCCATCGTAATCGCCCCAGGTGATGCCGAAGTCGTTGTGGTCCACCGTCCCCGACCAGGCGGGATTGGAACCGAGGGTCGAGCCATTGCCCTCGTAAACCACATCGTTGCCGTAGCTCCAGGGGCTGCCGCCGCCGAGATACGCCACGGCAAGGTCGGGATCGCCGTCCTTATCGTAGTCAGCGCACTCATTATGCCCGTGGAACTCCTCCGGCGCGCTCATCCAGCTCGGTGTCGTCTCCAGTGTACCGCTGCTGTTGAAGTAAACGGCGCAGTACTCCTCGTTGATGTCATTACCGTTGGAAACGACGAGATCGAGCCAGCCATCGCCGTCAATATCCGCCCAGTCGCAACCGGTAGAGACCGGATGGCGGGTTCCCGTAGCCTTGTCGGTGGATTGCCAGACGGCGGTGGTGGTGAGCGGGATGATCGCCACAGCGAAAGTCACTAACATCAGTAATATCAACAAAGACAGTCTAAAACGCATTGCTTCTCCTTTTGATGACTTCCCGCCGCTGACTATAGCTTAGCTTCGTCTCTATCGCAAGCAGCAACGCACAAAACGTGGACACAGTTAATACTCTCAAGGTGTTAATGTAGAGTGAGCATTGCCTCATCGGCAAAAATGTCCGTGGCAATTGACTTAAAATGTCTATTTGCTTAATCGTAAAAGCAAGATGCAACGCTTGGCGTTGCCAACGCACCGCGCTGCTCTGTTATAATCCCCGCTTACCTTAAACACAGGGAAGGCTATGCCCTTTTGGCTGGAGATTCTCCTCGGTTTTATTGTTCTCATCGTCGGTGCCGACGCAATGGTGCGTGGTTCCTCGAAGATTGCTCGCGGCTTCGGCGTCCCCCCCATCGTCATCGGAATGACCCTGGTCGCCTATGGAACCTCGGCACCGGAGTTCGCCGTTTCTGCCACCGCTACCCTTAGCGGCGTGAGTAGCATGGCACTGGGTAACGCCCTGGGGAGCAACATTGCCAACATCGGGCTGGTGCTGGGGCTGACCGCTCTGCTCCATCCGATTATTGTCGAGAAAACCGCGCTCAAGCGCGAAGCTCCGTTGTTGATTGGCATTTCACTGCTTTTCCCATTGTTCTTCCTCGACGGCAGCTTCTCGCTCTGGGAAGGCTTGATTGCCTTCGCCGGAGGAGCCGCCTTTACTATCTCCAGCTTGAAAAGCTCGAAAAAGCGAGAAGTGGTCGTAGAAAAAGAGTCCCTCGGCGCGAAGGGTTGGCTGTTTAATCTCTTCCTCGTTGGCGTGGGGATAACCGGGTTGATCTTTGGCGGAGACTGGCTGGTGAGCGGAGCCTCGGAGCTGGCAGGGATGCTGGGGATGAGCAACCGGGTGATCGGTTTGACCGTGGTGGCGATTGGAACCTCGCTGCCGGAGCTGGCGACCTCTATGGTGGCGATGTTCAAGGGCGAGTCGGACATTGCCATCGGCAACATCATCGGCTCGAACATCTTCAATCTGCTCTTCGTCCTCGGCGGAGCCGCCACTCTGGCACCGTTCACGCTGGACGCAAGCTGGCCCGGAGT
>JAIOSI010000287.1 GCA_021107695.1 bacterium | reverse complement strand
GGTCATCTCGCCGTGCGTGAGGGTGGGACCGTCTTCGACGACGAGGACCCGCTTGCCGGTGATGAGCGTGGGGTCGGTTACGGTGAGCGGGCTGGCGGCTTCGACCACGATGGCTTCGGGGTTGATGTCGCGGATATTCTTGCGCAGAATTGCCAGGTTCTCCGGCGGCACCGCGCCCATCTTGTTGATCACGATTACATCGGCGGTGCGCAGGTTGGTCTCGCCGGGGTAGTAGGTCAGCTCGTGTCCCGGACGGAAGGGATCGACGACGAGGATGGTCAGGTCGGCGGTGTAGAAGCTGGTGTCGTTGTTGCCGCCGTCCCAGAGGACGATGTCGGCTTCTTTTTCTGCTTCGCGGAGGATCGCCTCGTAGTCAACTCCGGCGTAGATCACATTGCCAGCCATGACGTGGGGTTCGTACTCTTCCATCTCCTCGATGGGGCAGTCGTGCTTCTTCAGGTCGCCCAGCTCGGCGTACCGCTGAACCTTCTGCTTGACCAGATCGCCGTAGGGCATCGGGTGGCGGACGGCGACGACCTTCTTGCCAGCTTCCTGGAGAACGTCGATGACCCGACGGGAGGTCTGGCTCTTGCCGCAACCGGTGCGGACGGCGAGGACGCTGATCACCGGCTTGGTGGAGTCGATGGTTACGTCGGCACCGCCGAGGAGCATGAAGTTGGCTCCGGCGGCGTTGACGATGCTCGCCTTGTGCATGACGACCTCGTGGGGGACATCGGAGTAGGAGAAGACGACGAACTTCGCCTCGTGCTGCTTGATGAGGTTGGTCAGCTCGCACTCATCGTGGATCGGAATACCCTTTGGGTAGAGGTCGCCAGTCAACTCGGCGGGATACTTACGACCATCGATGTCAGGGATCTGCGTAGCGGTGAAGGCGATGACGTCGTACTCTTCGTTGCCTCGGAAGTAGGTGTTGAAGTTGTGGAAGTCCCGACCGGCGGCTCCCATGATGATGGTTTTTTTCTTTGCCATGGTTTCTCTGTCCTTTTCTGTCCACTGGCGAGACACAATGCCCCGCCGGGCAGTTGGTTTGGGTAACGTCTTCTTCTGTAAGGTGATAGAGGTTGCAGAGATGGATCGGAGGCTTAGTTTAGCGGCGGTTCGGAGTCGGCATAGCAGCAGCGCAGCCGCAGGCGATCTGCCTGGGCTGCTTGCGGTGTTACGGCGTTGTGATGAAAGTACCGAAACATGGAATCCGCTGGATTGAGGAAAATCCGTCCACTCTTCAGAGACCCCTTTAATAACATGTTATGGGGCGAAAGTCAAGCAACGCAGTGCGTTGCACGACAAGACCGACCTTCGCCCTTAATATGGATAGCCCCTTCCCCCCAATGGGGGGAAGGATTAAGGATGGGGGGCTATTCTCGACGATTAACAAATTTACAACGAGGACATTGCGCCAGCGAAACCATCTGCCATTTTGAGGTTTCCTCGATTCAGCATTGGTTGGCGATAGCCCCCCTCCCCGACCCTCCCCCCCTTAGGGGGAGGGAGAATCCCTTGCGCATAACAAAAGGGCGAAGACAAGCTTCGCCCCTGCGTAACAATTGCTTTGCGCTGCTATCTTGCGATGACCAAATGGACGATTTGGAGCGACCAGCGGGAGCGGAAAAACGCGGGGGTGATTGTTGCCCCCGCGTTTTGGTTAGTCGCGATACTGTGGTGCAGCGCACTGCGCTGCTATCTTGCGATGACCAGGCGGGTGGTCTGGCTGGTGCTGCCTACCGCCAGTTGGGCGAAGTAAACCCCGGCCTGGGCGTGGGAGGCATCCCAGCTCACGGTGTGATGACCAGCGGTAGCCACGCCACCAGCGAGGGTCGCCACACGGCGGCCAGCGAGGTCGAAGACGACCAGTTCGAGGCTCGCGCCAGCGTCAGCGTCGGCAACCTGGTAAGAGATGCTTACCAGATCGGCAGCCGGGTTGGGCCAGACACCATCCAGCTCGCTCTTGATGATGCTGCCAGGCTGTACACCAACGGTGAGCGGACCGTAGATCGCGCTTTCTCCACCGGTTTCGATGACCTCAAGGTAGAGCAGGTCGTCGGTGTTGGCATCGGTAACGAGGTAGCGGGAGGAGTGAGCGGCGAGGAGGGCTTCGTTGAGTAGCTTCCGCCCGGTTCCGGAGTCGAGGTAGAGGTTGAAGCCGAGGACGTTATCTCCGGACTGCCACGAGGCAAGCACGCCTTCGTCGGCCCAGTCGAGGTGGAAGTCGTTAACGGTGGCATCGGAGCCGGAGATGCTCATTGACTCAAGGTTGCTCCAGCCACCCCAGATGCCGTTAGTGCCGATGTTGTTGCCAGCGCGGACGCGGTAATAGTAGGTTCCCGACGACTGACCGGAGATGTCGTAGTATTCGTTGGTGATGTCGTCGGCGAGGGTGGTGGTGGTTGCAAAGCTCACCACCGGGTCGATGTCGTCGATGTAGATTCCGCCGTTATTAGTGTTACCGTCAGAGGTGTAACGGAAACGGAAGAAGATATCTTCGCCCACATAGCTTGACAGGGAGTGGGTCTTCTGAATCCAGGAGTTTTGGCTGCCCTGGAAGGTAAAGAGGGTGTTCCAGCTGGTACCGTCGGTGGAGACCTCAGCGTAACCGTAATCCCAACCACTCTCTACGCCGTAGCGAGTCCAGTAGGTGAAGCTGTCGCCGGAGGCAACGGTAACGGCGTTGTTCGAGGTCATGGAGTTGTTCATGTTGCTGGAGTTGCGCGACCAGTAGGAGTAGCTGCCGGAGTGGTGCTGGCTGCTGGAACGCTGGAAACCGCTGTTGCTCCAGTTGGCGAAGTCGCTCTCGCAGTCATCGGCTCCGATGCTGTAGCCGGTCATCTCGTCGAGCTGGTAGAACTCGTACTGTCCACCGGTCGGCGCCGCCCACTCAATACGATAGATGCCGTCATCGTCATCGGGGGGATCAACCAGTACCGGGGCGTTGGGGCTGATCTGGTAGTCATCGGCGAAGGTGCAGAAGTCGAGCATCGGCTGGAGGTTCTCGTTGAACTGTGTTGTTACGGCACTGTACGGCGGCTGGAACTCGGTGCCGCACTCGAAGGTATAGCCCAGGATCATATCCGTGGTCTGCCCACCGTCGGAGAGGTGGTTGCCGTAGTTCCAGTCCGTGGCGTCGCCGTTGGTATTGTAGAGACCGTGGCTCGGTCCGGGAGCATAGCCATTGTAGCTCGCCATATGCTCTGCCAGAGGGGCGAAGAGGTAGTTGTGGTCGGTTACGGCATCGATATAACCCCAGGGGTACAGCACCAATTCCGAGTAGGAGTGGAAGTTGATGATCGCCTGGACATCGTTGCCGCTGTCGTGGAGGTTTTCGTAGAGGGTGCAGAGGTCGTCAATGCAAGGTTCAGAGCGTCCGGCGGTGCCGCGATAGGTATCGTCGCCGCCGTAGGGGCTGGAGCCGCTGTTGTCGTAGCCCCATTTGTAGGCGTAGTTGCGGTTGGGGTCAACGCCCCAGGTGCCGCCGCCGTTGTTGCGGCGGTTCTTGCGCCACATATCGTAGGTGTTGAAGACGTACTCCAGACCGTCGGGGTTGACCACCGGGATGATCCAGACCTCGCGGTTATTGACGATGTTGTTGACCTCGTCGTCGGAGCCGTAGTTGTCCACCAGATAGTCGGCGTAGCGCATCAGAATCTCGTGGGTGGTGATCTCGCGGGCGTGATGGACGGCGTTGAGTACGACATCGGGTTCGCTGGTGTCCGCCGTACCGGGGCTATCGGAGATCTTCAGGTAGAAGAGGTCGCGCCCTTCGCGGCTGGTGCCGTAGGTTCCGTAGCGGACGATGGAGGGATTAGCGGCGGCGAGGGCTATCGCCCAGGCCTTGGTGAAGTCCCAGTCGTGATAGCCGCTGGGGACGGCAGCGCCAAGACTCTCGTTCTCGTCGGCGACCTCGGCTTCCATAAAGGTCATCCAGGACTCTTCGACGTTTTCAATCAAGACCTCGGTGTCAAGGAGACCCAGGTAGTGCAGCTCACTTAACTGCGAATCGTCAATGAGCAGCTCGGCGTACATCTCCCGGGGGAAGAAGCCAGCCACGTCGTAGCTGCCCCAGGGGATCAGCTCTTGCTGGTACTTGTCGAAGTGAACCCGAACCAGCTGCGTCGTGCCAAAGGCGACGAGAGCCAATCCAAGAATCAAAATAATCGTCAGGTAACGTTTCATCGAGGATCTCCTTATTTAAGGTTTTACGAACATCTCCGGACAGGTCGCAGACACTGATACCATAAAAAATCCTCCCACACAAGGATGTTTTCGAAAATACGGCATACCGCATTCTCGGTAAGCTCTGAGAAAAGGGCGCAGCGTGCTGCGCCCCTGCAACATCAAAATCATGCGAGGTTCTGTAGGGGCCGACCCTTAGGCCGGCCCGCAGAATAGTCATGGGTATGAAAACGGTCCTTCATACCGGTGCGCCGCTTTGCCGTAACTACTACAATTTGTTCTTCTCCATGCGCCGCTTCAACCGCAGATACTCCCGCTCGACCATCCCTGCTCCGGCGTAAACACTTACCCCGTGGAGCAGCACACCCAGCCCCCAGAGAGCCGTTGGTAAAATTGCCCAGAGGCGAATCAAGACCTCTGGAACAACTCTGAACACCTTTTCAGGAAGGTATATCTCGACAAGTCCCCAATGGCTGAAGAACAGATTGACAATCCAGAGAAAGGCGATCACCAGCAGATAGACTAACAGGTGAGCCTTGAAGCCGACCCGCCGCCGGGCCTCGCGTCGCAGCATCTTCTCACTCAGACCGTGGCTACTCATCACCAGGCTCCTTCGCGCCGTAACGCCGCTTCAACCGCAGATACTCTCGCTCGACCATCCCGGTTCCGGCGTAAACCCCTACGCCGTGGAGCAGCACGCCCAGCCCCCAGCCCAGGGTCGGCCAGAGCGCCCACCAGTGAAACCACTGCTTCGGCTCGACGTTCCACATCACCAGCAGATTGATGAACCAGATGAAAACCATCACGGCGATAAAAACCAATAGATGTACCTTGAAGCCCACCCTTGCCCTCGCCCGGCGATAGAGCTTCTTGTCCATGTTTTCATTTTTCACGCTCATTTCGGCTCCTCTAATCTCCGTGTTAACTGAAATAACGTCAAATTACACCGTTATATGTCTCCGGCGACTCTACTCAATTGGAATAATGGAGCGACCAACGGGAGCATATACGCGGGAAGAAACTCGATACAATCAGACTCCTCCGCCGCGAAAGCGCGAGCCGCCTCAGGCGACTCTACTCAAGGTGTTCTTTGTCGTAGAGCTTTTTGAGCTTGCGATACTCTCGATCCACCATCGTGTTCTCGTCCACGATGTAGGTGAAGATGAAATGGAACGCCAGTCCGACTCCCCAGCCCAGGGTCGGCCAGATCGCCCACCAGTGGATAGCACCATGATCCATCTGGGTGATGTAATTGATCGCCCAGAGCGCGGCATTGATAATCAGGTAGCTCATCAGGTGCTGCTTGAACTCTACCCGCGCTCTTGCCATCCGGCGCAGCTTCTTTTCCTGTTTCTGTTCGTCGGTCAGCGGGCTGTGGCTCTTTTCGTTGCTCATCGTTTCTCCTGTGAAGGTTGTTCTGTAGTTGATGGTCGTCCTGTACCTTGAGACACACCTGCCCCATGTTCGGTTTCAAGGAGCGGGATGTCAATGTGCAGTATTAAGCAAACGGGTCGACCTGAAGGTCGACCCCTGCGTAAAATCCACGAGGATGTTTCGAATCCACCCGTAGGGGCGCAGCATGCTGCGCCCTTTGTTATTTTATCCCTCACCCCCAGCCCTCTCCATAAAGGGGAGAAGGAGAGTAGGTTGAGCGACAAGCGGGAGCGAACGACCAAGGGGTTTCTGACCGAAGGTCAGCCTTGTGTCCAGCTTCAAGCTGGTGGTGCAGCGCACCGCGCTGCTAGACCTTTGCCAGTGCCTGTTCCAGGTCGGCGATTTGGTCAACGGAGTTCTCCACACCCAGAGCGATGCGCACCAGACCGTTGGAAAGACCGTACTTCTCCCGATCTTCCGGACTCATTGTTGAGTGGGTCATGCTTGCCGGATGCTCTATCAGCGTGGAGACATCGCCCAGGGAGACTGCCAGGGTCATCAGCTTCACCGAGTCCATCAGCTTCGCGCCGGCCTCGACTCCGCCCTTGACCTCAAAGCTGATTACGCCGCCGGGGCCACGCATCTGCTTCTTGCCAAGTTCGTACTGCGGGTGGCTCTTCAGTCCGGGGAAGAGTACCCACTCGACCTTCGGGTGCTGCTCTAGGTACGCCGCCATCTTGATGGCATTCTCCTGCGCGCGTTCGACGCGGAGGTGCAGGGTCTTCAGCCCGCGCAGCAACAGCCAGCTCTGGAGGGGGGCGATTACTCCGCCGATGTCGGTACGCCACTCGCGGGATTCGTCTATCAGATCCTGCGGTCCGGCATAGACTCCGGAGACAGCATCGCCATGCCCGCCGATGTACTTGGTTCCGCTGTGAAGGACGATGTCGGCACCCAGTGCCATCGGTTTTTGCAGGTACGGCGTGCAGAAGGTGTTGTCCACCACCAGCTTGATGCCCTTGGAGTGCGCCAGGTCGGCGGCGGCGGCGATGTCGGTCATCAGCAGCGTCGGGTTTGCCGGGGTCTCGACGAAGATCATCTTCGTATCCGGACGGATCGCCTTCTCGATGTTCTCGATCTTCGTCATGTCAACGAAGCTGACCGGAATACCCATCTTCGGCAGCAGATGCTCGTAGAGGGCGAAGGTGCCACCGTAAACCGTGTCGCTGGAGACGATATGCCCGCCGTGGGCGAGGTGCATACTGATGTTATGGACGGCGGCCATGCCGGAACCGAAGGCGAGGGCGTCGTCGGTGCCTTCCAGAGCGGCGAGCTTCTTCTCGAATGTGTCGATCGTCGGGTTGCCCAAACGACTGTAGATGTAACCGTCGTCTTCACCGGCGAAGCAGGCGGCGGCGTGGGCGGCGTTCTTAAAAGCGAAGGTCGAGACCTGATAGATTGGGGTGCTGACCGCACCAGTGGCTTCATCGGGGTGGTCGCCACCGTGGACGCACATGGTTTCAGGGGCGTGGTTCTTCATGTCGTGGTCGCTGCTCATCGGTTTCCTCCGGTTGTGTGGCTAAGGTGAGATTCCTTCTCAAGTCTTGCACGGGGATTGTAAACCTCCACGGCAATGATGTAAATGCTTGGGGAGGAGAATCATTTAGTTAGTTCTTTCCCTTAACGGCAACCACAATTGGGTATATATTCCGAGTGTAACTGGAGCTGGTGTAATTGAGCTTTTCGTGAAGCTAAGGGGAGACAACAATGCGCAGGCTGACAGGATTACTCTTGATTCTCTTCGTGATGGTCGGTGTGGCTGAGGCTGGCGAGTGGGTTATTGAGACGGTGGGCGCGGGGCGCGGGTACACCTCCCTAGCTCTCGACTCGACGGACAGATCCCACATTTCGTATTCTGGCGGCGACGACCTCAGGTACGCCCGCTGGGACGGCTCATACTGGCAGAAAGAGACAGTGGACTTTGGGGGATCTATAGGCAGGTACAGCTCTCTGGTTCTGGACCATTTTGGCAATCCCCACATCTCATATTATGCTCAAGACAACGACGATCTCAGGTATGCCCGCTGGGATGGCTCCGCCTGGCAGATCGAGACTGTGGACTCGGAGGGAACTGTGGGTCGATACACCTCCTTAGCATTGGACTCGGCGGACAGACCCCACATCTCCTACTATAGCGACACCACCGACAACCTCAAGTACGCTCACTGGGACGGCTACGCCTGGCAGATAGAGACCGTGGACTCGTGTGCCGGGTACATCTCCCTAGCTCTCGACTCAATGGACAGACCCCACATCTCGTATAAAGGTGGCTTCCCTTACGACTATGATCTCAAATACGCCCACTGGGATGGCTCTGCTTGGCAGATTGTGTTGGTTGATTCGGAGATTGACAAGGTTGAGGGTATCTCCCTGGCTCTGGACTCGACGGATAGCCCCCACATATCGTATGGAGCCGACGACGACCATTATCATGACGACGACGACCTCAAGTACGCCCATTGGGACGGCTCCGACTGGCAGATAGAGATAGTGGATTCGGAGGGATATGTGATTGGGTACACCTCCCTGGCTTTGGACTCGGCGGACAGACCCCACATCTCGTATTTTAATGCAGACAACAGCGACGTGAAGTACACCCATTGGGACGGCTCCGCCTGGAAAATTGAAAAACTGGGCTCGACGGGGTTGTATGCTGCCAACCCGTACGTATCCCTAGCTCTGGACTCGGAGGACAGACCCCATATATCATTTCGTCAGGGTGAAGAATACAGCTTAGTTTGCATCCGTTGGGACGGCTCCGCCTGGCAGAAAGAGGTAGTAGATTCGCATGGTACATACACTTCCCTGGCTTTGGACTCGGCGGACAGATCCCACATCTCGTATTTCTTTTTTGGTGAACTAAAGTATGCCTACTGGGACGGCTCCGCCTGGCAGAAAGAGACAGTGGATTCGGAGGGAGATGTGGGTAAGTACACCTCCCTGGCTCTGGATTCAAACGATTATCCACACATCTCGTACCGTGATTACACCTACGATGACCTCAAGTACGCCCACTGGGACGGCTCCGACTGGCAAATAGAGGTAGTGGATTCGGTGGGAGATGTGGGCGAGTACACCTCCCTGGCTCTGGACTCGGCGGACAGACCCCACATCTCATATTATGATAGCACCAACGAAGACCTCAAGTACGCCCGCTGGAACGGCTCCGCTTGGCAGATAGAAACTGTGGACTCGGGGGGAGATGTGGGCGAGTACACCTCCCTGGCTCTGGACTCAAGCGATTATCCACATATTTCGTATTATGATGGAGACAACAACGACCTGAAGTATGCAAACTGGGACGGCTCCGCTTGGCAAATAGAGGTAGTGGATTCGGTGAGAGATGTGGGCAGGTGGACCTCCCTGGCTCTGGACTCGGCAGATATACCACACATCTCATACTATGATTCCACTTTGGACGACCTCAAGTACGCCCGCTGGGACGGCTTAGCTTGGCAGATAGAGGTAGTGGATTCGGTAGGAGATGTTGGCGAGTACACCTCCCTGGCTCTGGACTCGACGGACAGACCTCATATCTCGTATTATGCTGAGATAGACTCGCGCGATCACCTGAAGTACGCCTACTTAAATGGCAGCATCAACACATGGCAACTAGACATTGTGGATTGGGAGTTTGGTTCTGTTGGCAAGTATGGCTCCCTGGCTCTGGATCAGGCAGACATATCCCATTTCTCGTATTCGGGTCTGAGGTACGCTTACTGGGATCCAGATGCTGATCCTTCTGGCGTTGATGACCTCTCCCTCTCTGCCAAAGTAGCCGACGAAGGTGTTTTGCTGAGTTGGTCAATTGTCGGTGATGAACCTGCTTCGATGACCGTTCTACGGTCGATCAACGAGAAGCAGCCGATTGCCCTGAGCGGCGAGTTGTCTGGCTCGGCGACAAGCTGGCTCGATGCCTCCGCCGAGGTTGGCGTGGAGTACGCTTACTACCTACAGGTTACGGAGCTTGACGGCACAGTCAGCCGCTTTGGACCTTCTGAGGTTATCGTTCACGGTGCAGTCAGCGAGCTGGCTCTGAGCGATCCGTACCCCAACCCGGCAAGCGATGCTCTGACCATCAGCTACGAACTGACCCAAAATGGGTCGGTGGAGTTGAATATTTACGATCTCTCTGGTCGCCTGGTCGAGACCCTGGTCTCTGGCAACCAAACCGCCGGGCGGCATTCCGTAAGCTGGGATAGCTCGACCTCAGCGACGGG
>JAIOSI010000081.1 GCA_021107695.1 bacterium | reverse complement strand
GCCAGACGGTGCGGATCTACCGCTGCCGGATCCCAGCCCGCGTTCACCAGATCGTCGTAGGTTACGGTGTACAGCCCTTCTTCCTCCACCACGACCTTCAGCACATCGCCGGAAAGGGTAGAGATACCTGCGGCGGTGGTTGTGGCAAACTCACCAGCATCGCTGCGCCAGCCGAGGCTCCGGGCAATCTCGAAGTTCGGAGCCAGACTACTACAGAGGGCGAGCTGGTCGGAGCTGTCGCTAGTGTTCAGGCTCGGCGCGACACCGCCACCGGGGTAGGAGAAGCTAATCTGAAGCTTTGCCTGTCGATATCCGGTCAGGGTGTCGCTCTGCCAGGAGAGCGGACGGATGACGACCTTCAGCAGCCGCCAGCCTCAAACCAGACCACTCTCCACGACCTCGGTCTCTGCGACGGACATCATCATCAGAGCGGGGTCGGACTCGTAGCGAGGCTCCAGACTGGTGATCTCGCGATAGGTTACCTCATCGTAATCCGGTACCGGCAGCGGGTTCGCCACGGATAGCGAGTACGCCGTAGTGAAGCTGACGCTGGGCGTAACCACGGCGGTGGGAGGAACCCAGAGCCGCACGGTGTATTCGGGCAGCCCGGTTGCGCCGGGTTCGCCATCAACCTGGCAGTCGGTCAGCAGAATCTCGGTGAACTGCTGCTCACCATTGTCAAAGCTGGCGAGGCTGGCTTCGGGAAAGCTCACCTCGACGACGGCGCCGTTGGTATCACAGGAGACCAGCCGCTGAGTCGTCCGGGTCTCTGCGTCAGATTCCGCACTGACCACCGCTGAGGTCGTGGTGGTGATAGCGGAGTAGTCGCCGGAGCTGAGAGCCGCTGACGAAGAGCTACTTTCCAGACTGGCTGCGTCTCCGTCGGACAGCGTAGCGGTCTGGGCGGCAGTCAGGCTGACCATACCAACCAGACTCAGAAGTAACAGAGCTAACGAAAAGGGGGATGATTTACGCAACATTCCTCCGAATTTTTACCATAGCGTGCCTAAGATTTTCGCAAAGTTTTGCCCAGGGGCAACCACGGGGGGGGTACCCCTACAAAATCTGGCGAATGTCCAAAAATTTCCATCGCAAGGGCGTATCACACATCTCTGGAAAAGCTCACGCCCGACTGGTGAGGTTGCCGTCGCGGCGGGATTCCAGAGCCTCGTCTTCCTTTAATCTGTCTTCGTAGCCCGGTCGCCCCATCAGGGCGTAGGTCGCCTGCTTGCCGTCCTCTACGCCGGGTTGATCGTAGGGGTTCAGCCGAGCCAGCTCTCCGGTGATGGAGACCGCCGCCTCGGCGAGGTAGATCAGACCCCCCAATTCTCGCTCGTCTAACTGGGGTAACGCTAAAGTGAGGCTGGGAGTTCCCGCCTTGCTCAGGGCAAGGGTGGTTCCCCGGAGTTCCGCTGCCAGCAGCTCGCCCAGTCCCCGCTTGCTCAGGTAACCGAGAGAGGCAAGTTCGTCGCTCTGCGGTGGAACGGCAATCTCCTCACCGAGGTTGCTGACCGAGAGCAACCAGACGACCTTGTCCTTCGGTCCCTCGGTATAGAGCTGGAGCTGGCTATGCTGGTCGGTGGCTCCGAGGGCGGATAGCGGCGTTGGACCGTAGTCGGCGCGCTTGCCCAGGCTCTCCGCCCAGAGCTGGACGAACCAGAGGGCGAAGTCGCTCAGTCCATCGGCATAGGGCATGACCGAGACGATTCGCCGCCCGTTGTTGTGATGCTCGTGGAGCGTCAGAGCCAGAGCCAGAGCGGGATTCCGCTGCCAGTCCGGATTGAGCGTCGTCTCGCGGAGCCTTGCCGCTCCGGTCAGGAGTTCTTTAATGTCAATTCCCAAAAGAGCAGCCGGGAGCAGACCTACAGTCGAGAGGGCGGAGAAGCGTCCACCCACATCGGTTGGAACGGCGAAGCGACCGTAGCCCTCTTCGTTGACCAGACGGCGCAGGTCACCCTGTGTTGGGTCGGTAACGGCGACGATCCGCTTCTGATGCCCGTCTCCCAGAGACTCCCGCAACCACTGCTGGGCGATGGCGAAGGATGCCATCGTCTCCGCCGTGGAGCCGGACTTGGTAACGACGACCACCAGCGTCCGCCGGGGGTTCAGGCTCTTCAGCAGATAGCCCAGCCGTCGGGGATCAACGTTGTCCACCGTGCGCAGGCGGGGTCGGTTCAGTCGATTGTCCGCTGGCTCGACAAAGGCACAGTTGAGCATCCGCGCGCCGAGAGCCGAGCCGCCGATTCCCAGCAGCAGCAGGTCGTCGTACTTACCCTCGGTTTGAGCGGCGAAGGCAAGAATCTCGCTGAGGTCGCTATCCGGCAGTTTCGTATAGCCAGGTGCCGGGTCGGTCAGCGCAGTCAGCAGCTCCGGTCGCTCGACAGACCAGGCTGAGAAATCCAGCCCGGCATCGCCGATCAGCCGTGCGTCAGAACCAGAGAGATTGAGGGTGAGGGTTTGCATCTGAGATATTTGTTGAATCCGTCCGTAGGGGCGAACCTTGTGTTCGCCCTCTCAAGTAAGTCACTGCTGTTCTCCTCCCCCCAGTGGGGGGAGGGGAGGTTTTTAAGCAACCGCATGGTTCTGCAATTCTATTCCTCCGGTTCCGACTGAGCCGGAGTCTCTCCCAGCACCGCCTTTGCCAGGTCTCGCTGCAAAGCCTCCAGCTGGAGCAGCTTGTCGTCCTGGCTGACATCGGCATCGTCGATGATGGCAATCAGCCGTTCGAGGAAGGAGCCGAGGGCGATCTTGGTCTCCTCGTCGGCGGTGAGTATCCGCTCTTAGAGGTAGTTCCGCGCCTCTTCGAGTTCCAGCAACGCCCGCGCCGGGTCGTTGACAAAGCGGAGGTTGACATCCGCCGTGTACACCCGCTGAGAGACAACCAGCAGCGGCAGCTTTATCCGCGCCGTGGAGGAGAGAGCCTCGCCAGCCTGATTGACCTTGCCCAGTGCCAGCCCAAAGTTGTTGCTTGCCAGGTCTTCCATCGCCTCGTTAAGCAGCGCGCCGGTCTCCGAGACGGTCTCGGCAATCGGCAGAAGGTCGGCACCATCGGCTGGTCCGGCGATGGTGGGCTGCTCGTCTTTGCCACCACAACCAGCGGGGGCGATAACAAAGAGCAGGGCAGACAGCAGGATAAGCGGTTTGGGTGTCATCATGAGGTTCCTGAGTAGGGACAATCCTGCCGGTTGCCTTCCCCCCACTGGGGGGAAGGATTAAGGATGGGGGGCTGTTCTCTAGGATTGATAAATCTGCGGCTGGGATACAGCGCAGCGAAACCATCCGCCATTCAGTGGGCATGCGGAATAAACACAGATTAGCGATAGCCCCCCTCCCCGACCCTCCCCCCCTGGGGGGAGGGAGAAAAGCAAGGAGAAACCTGTGCGTTACCTTATTACCGCCAGCTTGCCCCGGACGATTGCGCCATCGGTGGTAGTAGCGGTAAAGAGATAAACTCCGCTGGCAATCGGCTTACCGGAGCCGTTGACGACACTCCAGTCGTACTCGTAACTGCTGACCGTGGTGGAGAAGACGAGGGTCCCGGTGGTGTCGAAGACGCTGAGGGTTGCTCCCGGTGCCAGTCCGTTGAAGGTGATGGCATCGTGTTCAGCGGCTTTCCACGGCGAAGGATAGGCGTAGGCGGCGGAGAGGTCGTAGAGGCTCTCATCGGTGATTCCCGCCATCGAAGCCAAGGCTCCGGCGACGGCACGGGTAACCTGGCGGGTCAGACCAAAGTGTCCCTGAATCCGCCAGTACTCGTCGTCTTCGGTGTTC
>JAIOSI010000035.1 GCA_021107695.1 bacterium | reverse complement strand
TCTACTACTTCTCCCAGGATACACGGGAAGACTTCATCAACATGTTCAAAACGATCTCCAACGGGAGATCGCTGCTGCGGATCTGGCAGGCGTTCAAGTTTGGTCTGCGCAAGCTCGCCGCCATCGAGCGGATTGAGGGGTTGAGTCGCCAGCATCGCGCCTTCTCCTCCACACCAAAAGAGGCTACGAAGCTCCAGGAGAAGTACCTGAAGCAGATTGACGATGCCGGGGGCTACTGGAAGATTAAACGGCTGGAAAAGCTGGCGAAGCGAGAGTACGAGGCGCTGCCCCGGCGGGAGGTTACCGAGGAGAGCGTTCTGCGGGTCGGCATTGTCGGTGAACTCTTCGTCGTGTTGGAATCCTTCGTCAACTTCGAGATCGAACGCCGCCTTGGTGAGATGGGGGTCTTCGTCCGTCGTCCGGTTTCGCTCTCCGCCTGGCTTCACCACAAGATGACCACGGGGAGCTTCTCTGACAAAGACGACCGGGAGACGGCGAAGGAGTTCGCAGCTGATTACCTTGCCTACGATGCCGGGGGCGAGTCCGTAGTCAGCGTCGGACAGTCCGTCCGCCTGGCACGGGAGGGCTACAACGGCATGGTTCACTTTATGCCCTTCACCTGTATGCCAGAGATCGTCGCCCAGAACATCCTCACCAGAGTCAGCGAGGAAGAGGACATTCCCATCCTGACCCTGATCTTCGACGAACACACCGCCGAGGCGGGAATCGTTACCCGGCTGGAGGCGTTCGTTGACCTGATTTCGAGACAAGTAACTCCCCGATAACAAAAAGCGGGGAGAAGGTAATCCCCGCCATAAGATGACCAGTAACCCTGCTAAGGTAGATTAAATCTTAAACTCCGAGCCTTCTTCCGTCTGTACCTGCTTGAAGAAATCGCACTTCATAATGCAATGCCTCATCTTCGTTGCCCAGTTGCCCTGGATGCGGTCGTTGCAGAGGGTTCCCTCAATCACCCAGCAGAAACGTCCGGCGACACTGCCACCGTTGACACCGTCGTATTTGGCGTCGGTACTCGCCGGGCAAACTCCAAGCTCATCGGTTCTGGAACCCCCCTCTTCGCGACCACAATTCAGGACTTCCCAGCAGTTTTTCTTCGGCATAGCTTTTCCCCCTCCTGCGTGTTCTTCGCACGTTGATATTTAATGCTCATCTCCCCCTATACCCCCGAGGATGCCATAAGACGCTGTTATTGTCAATTTTCCCTGAAGTAAACAGCATAAGGAACCCATGCCCGTTGGAATGCACCTCTCCGTCTCCGGAGGGATTCACAAGCTCCCCGACATCGCCAGAAAGATCGGCGCGGAGACCTATCAGATCTTCGCCAGCTCCCCTACCAGCTGGCGGTACGGAGAGTGGGACCCGGAGAAGGTCGCCCTCTTCCGCCAGAAGCGGACGGAGTACGGGCAACAGCCTCTCGTCGTCCACACCGGCTATCTGATAAACCTCGCCAGCGCAAAGCCGGAGGTGCGGGCGAAGAGCCTCGTCGCCCTGGGGCAGGAGTTTAAAAAAGCCGACGCCATCGGCGCCGACTATCTGGTCTATCATCCGGGTAAGCATCTGGGCGATGGCGTTGAGGTCGGGCTGGAGCGCATCATCAACAACGTGCTGGCGGTGCTGACGGAGCATCAGCCTCGGACGCTGCTTCTGCTGGAGAACTCCGAAGGTTCAGGCACCTGTCTGGGGGTAAGCTTTGAGGAGCTGACCGCGCTGCTAACGTGAATCGAAGCCGGAGGAGGGTCGGCGGGAGTCTGTCTCGACACCGCCCACCTCTGGGGCGCGGGTTATGACCTGTCTTCGGAGGACTCCACCCGGGCGGTCTTTGACGAGTTCGACCGGATTGTCGGGCTACGGAAACTCCACTGCTTGCACCTCAATGACTCGCAGAAGGAGTTCGCCTCGCGCACCGACCGCCACGATTACCTCGGCTCCGGTAAGATCGGCTTGCCCGCCTTCCGGGCAATTGCCAACGATCCACGGCTGGCTGACAAAGCCCTGATTCTGGAGAAGTCGGGCAAGAGCCTGGCGCATAGCAAAGAGCTGATAGAGAGCTTCCGGCAGCTGCGCGGCTAGATAAACCATTGTGAATTTGTGGAGTCAGGTCGACATTATGGTATCTGTCTGCCCTTGATCCATATAATAGGGGCGCAGCACGCTGCGCCCCTACGGGTTACATTCCAGTGGTTATTTAGGGGTCGACCTTTAGGTCGACCCGCAAATATATCCTAGGATGAGGAATCTGGATAACTGTAAATGTACAGCTACATCCCCAGCATTCCCGGATCCAGCCCCATCTGCTTCATCCGCTGGCGACCCTTCTTGCCGGACAGCCCACTCATGGTCTTCGACATCGTTCGATATTGGTTGAGCAGCTGGTTGACCCGGCTTACCGAAACCCCTGAACCAGCAGCAATCCGCCGCCGCCGGGTGCCTTTGATAATGTTCGGATGCTGTCGCTCCTCCGGGGTCATCGAGTTGACGATGGCTATTGAGCGGTTCAGCCCCCGCGCCATCTCCTCTTCGTCGGCTCCGACTGCCGCCTTGCCAAAGCCCGGCACCATCGCCACCACATCGGAGAGCTTGCCCATCTTCATCAAGCCCCGCAACTGCTCGGCGAAGTCCTCCAGATCAAAGCCACCCTTGAGCAGCTTCTGCTCCATCCGCTTGGTGGTGTCGGCATCGAAGACCTCCTGCGCCCGCTCCACCAGCCCGACCACATCGCCCATCCCCAGCACCCGCCGGGAAAGCCGTTCGGCGTCGAAGCTCTCCAGATCGTTCACCGTCTCGCCAACTCCGACGAAGCGGATCGGTACTCCCAGCCCGCCAGCGATGGAAAGCACGCAGCCACCACGGGCATCGCCGTCGAGCTTGCTCACAATCACGCCGTCCAGCTCCAGCCGACGGTGGAACTCCTCAGCTACGTTCAGAGCCTCCTGCCCGGTCATCGCATCCACCGTAAGCCAGATTGCCTGAGGGCGGAGCTTCTTCTTCAGAACCTCCAGCTCGACCATCAGCTCATCATCGATCTGCAATCGCCCTGCCGTGTCCACGATGATCAGGTCGCGGTTATGCTCATCAGCTAGCCGCTTCACCGCCAGTGCTGTTCCTACGGCATCCTTCGTAAACGGTTTTCGAGAATAAACCTCCTGACCGATGCTGTCCCCCAGCTTGACCAACTGCTCCCGTGCCGCCGGACGCTGAATATCCGCCGCAATCAACAGCGAATCCCGTCCGCCCTTGTTCGCATAATGCTTCGCCAGCTTCGCCGCCGTCGTCGTCTTTCCGGCTCCCTGCAAACCGACCAGCATCACCGTCGCCGGCTTCGGCAGGTTGAACGCCCCGCTCTGCTTCTTCAGCAGCTCGGTCAGCTCCTCCCGCACCACGCCGATGAACTGCTGCCCCGGAGTCAGCGAGGTTAACACACGCTCTCCCTGCGCCTTTACCTTCAACGTGGCTAGCAGCTCCTTCACCACCCGAAGGTTGACATCGGCCTCCAGCAGAGCAATCCGCACCTGGCGCAGAGCATCCTTAATATTACTTTCATTAAGCTTGCCCCGCCCGGTCAGCGTCTTAAAAACACTCCCCAGCCTCTGCGTCAACCTCTCAAACATTTTAGCCTCGCGATGATGATTTCAAACATCCCAATGTTCGTTCCCACGTATGCGTTCCCGTTGGTTACTCGCAGATATAGGTTGATAGTTGTGGATTCCTCAAGGTGTTCGTAGGGACACGGCATGCCGTGCCCCTACTGGTACCAACGCTTACAAATCCTACGAAATCTCTCGCTTCTCCAGAATCCGGTCCACCAGACCGTAATCCACCGCTTCCTGCGCAGTGATGAAGTTATCACGGTCGGAGTCCTTCGTAACCCTCTTCACAGTCTGCCCGGTATGCTTCGCTAAAATCTCCGACATCTTTTTTTTCAGGCGTAGAATCTCTTTGGCATGGATTTCAATATCCGATGCCTGACCAGAGAAGCCGCCCAGGGGCTGGTGGATCATCACCGTGGAGTTGGGCAGGATGAAGCGTTTGCCCTTGGTTCCGCCGGTCGCCAGCACCGATGCCATACTCGCCGCCTGCCCGATGGTGTAGGTGGCGATGTCCGGGCGGACAAACTGCATGGTGTCATAGATTGCCAGCCCGGCGGAGATGTAGCCCCCCGGCGAGTTGATGTAGATCGAGATGTCCTTGGTCGAGTCGTCC
The DNA here is from genome assembly GCA_021107695.1 of bacterium. GTDB lineage: Bacteria > RBG-13-66-14 > RBG-13-66-14 > RBG-13-66-14 > RBG-13-66-14 > JAIOSI01. The sequence goes on along the minus strand of JAIOSI010000035.1, from coordinate 634 downwards.
TGTTCCAGGAAAAGGATCTGGGCGATGATCAGGTTGGCAACGTTGTCATCAATCGGCGTGCCGAGGAAGATGATTCGCTCGCGCAGCAGTCGGGAGTAGATGTCGTAGGCGCGCTCGGTGCGCCCTGATTGCTCAATAACAATGGGAATAAGTCCCATAGGTTCTCCTTAAGCCGTTATGGTTAAGTTTGTTAGTGGTTGTTAATCTTCAATCTCAATTGTTGGCGAAAGCAACAGCTGTGTACCGTCGTTTAGCGAGAGCAGAAGGGAGTCGTCCAGTGGCGTAAGTGCCTGGGGAGCCTCCTCCAGCGGATGGCGATAGACGACCTCGCCGGACTCAGCGGAGCAGGCGATCAGATCGCCCTCCGCCTCGATGATCCAGATCAGCTCGTCCAGCCAGAGCGGCGGCGCCAGAGTGATTGCCTCAGCTTCGAGCTGGTGCCTACAGGCAGTTCGACCTGGTTGACACAAAAATGCGTAAAACAGTGCTGACCGGCGGAGAGGCTTATTTGCTGTGGCTCGCCTTGATCTGACCCCAGGTGGTTTCCTCGATGGCAGCGGGTGCTAGTCCCTCGGCGATCCAGTTCCGCACCATGTTGGCGCAATCTGCATCCAGCCAGTTGGCCGACGCATCA
>JAIOSI010000170.1 GCA_021107695.1 bacterium | reverse complement strand
GGGGAGGGATTAAGGGAGGGGGGCTATCGCCAGCCAGTGTTAATTCCCCCCCCACCATTTAATAGCAGATGATTTAACCGTGCGATGCCATCGTGGCAGATGAGCTACGCTCATCTATTGGGCGACCGTGGACGGTCGCCCCTACGGGTACTTGCTGGGGTGAGGGGCGAGATCACGGTCAACCTTACCTGAACATTTCCTAGGCTTTGACCGCACCATGCTGCCTGCTACTTCTTAGAAAAAATGTCCCAGCTTCAACCCCAGCCCTGGCCCTCTCTGCTCTGGCGTTGGCTTGCCGGAGCCGGACTGCTTACCGGAATGGTCGGCATCTTCTTCCTCTCCGAGCAGAGCCACCTGCCCCAGACCTTCACCTTTCCCGGCATAGACAAGCTCCAGCACGCCACCGCCTTTGGGATTCTTGGAATCCTGGCGCAGCTAGCCGTCGGCGTGCGGGGGAAGAGCGGATACCTCCTAGTCGCGATTTTGATTGTAACCTGCTACGCCATTTTTGACGAGCTGCACCAGTCCTGGATTCCGGGGCGGGATTCCGATTTTTTCGATGTGCTGGCAGATTTCAGCGGCGCGACCCTCGGTGCCATCGCCGTTATCATCTTTCGACGCCTCAGATTGAAACGCCATGCTCTTCAAAGATAAGCCCTGGTGGATAAAGCTGCTGCTCGCCCTGGGCGGGGCGGGGTTGCTCATCCTCACCGCCCCGCTGGGGCGTTCGCTCAGCGGCGTACCGGCGTGGAACAACCTCAGCGTCGCCATCGCCGCTGTGCTGGCGGCGATGCTACCGCCACTCTGGGCGTTGTCCGCCCCGTTACTGGCACTGTTCCTGGGACTTTTCGGACTCCCTGTCCTCAGTGGAGGCAATGCCGGGCTGGCGTTCTTCCTCAGCGGAGCCGGAGGCTTTCTGCTCACCCCGCTGCTGGTCGCCGGACTGGGCGGAATCTTCCTCTGGTTGAATCGAGAGGAAGAACCGCTGCCAGCTCGCCTCGCCCTGGGGCTGCTGGTTGCTATTGGGCTGGGCAATCTCCTCGGCACGCTCTGGATGGTCTGGCTCGGCGACCTCAGTTGGGCAACGGTGCTGGGCAAGGGAACCATCTGGCTGTTCCTCGGCGACCTCTTCCGCGTAACCATCGGCTTCTCGGTGTTCTTTTTCATCCGCTACGAGCGACGCAAAGCCGCTTACTGGCGTGGGGAGATTGTTCGCCATCAGAAGCGGATGCTCAAGCGCGAGGAGTTCTTCGACCGCCAAGAGGCAGTGGACTACGTCCCCCACGAGGTTGACGACACCGAGCCGGACGAGAAGACGGTGGAGAAGCAACGCCGCTCCTTCAAGGAAAAAGAGAAGGACGACCTGCCACCGTACTTCCGAATGTAACCAGCTCAATTAGGGTACGGCACGCCGTACCCCTACACGACGCAATCATCATAAAACGCCCCTTCCGGGGCGTTTTATTTAGCAACAGACGAGCAGTAAGCTACTCGGTCTCTGGTTCTTCTTCGACCGGAGCTTCCTCCTGCACCGACTCTGTCTCGTCAGCGGACTCTGGGACCTCTTCAGAAGCCTCTTCGTCCTCTTCTTCGGGGATGCTCTCAATCTCGCCAACATGGGCAGCTGCCTCACTGAGGCTCTGGCTGCCACCGACGAAGAGCTGAGGCTCCGGAGCCTCTTCGGGCAACCCTTGCGTTCCCTGGTCCTCGGCAACAATCCAGATCTTCATCTGGGCGATCAGGTCGGCCTGGAAACGGACCGGAACGTTGAAAACGCCGATTGACTTGATGTGGTCATCGAGGCGAACCTGACTGCGTTCGATCTCGATGCCCTGCATCCCTAGCAGCTCAACGACCTCGTTCTCTCCGACGGAGCCGTAGAGACGGTTGGAGTCGCTAACACGGGCGGCGACGGTGAAGGACTGTCCTTCGATCTTCGCAATGAGACCTTTGTGCAGCTCGCGCTGGGTGAGCAACTTCCGGTCGCTGGCGGCGCGTTCGATGTCGATCTGGCGTTTCGCGCCCTTGGTTACCTTCATCGCCATACCACGGGGAATCAGATAGTTCCGAGCATAGCCGTCTTTTACGGTAACAACATCACCCCGGCTGCCCAGATTGTTCAGGTTTTTTCTCAGAATTACTTCCATGATCCTTCTTTCGAACTGGAGACCCTTGAATAACTCGATGAACTGGACTTTTCGCCAATTCGGGAGGCCGATGCTTGTTCTCTAAAACATTTGTAACGGTGCTTTGAGGCTGTTTGTTACAAATAGCATCTGTTCCACCCAAGCCGGACGAGCATGCCCAAAGGTAAGTTAAGCAAAAATCTCGAACTTAGCAGGGGGGTGAGCTTACTTGCGGAAATACTCCAACTTGTAGGGGATCATCGCCAGGTGCCGCGCCCGCTTGAGAGCGCGAGCGATCATCCGCTGATGCTTCTCGCAGTTGCCACTGGTGCGGCGCGCGCGGATTTTACCCCGGTTGGTAACGTTCTTCTTCAGGATAGCAAGATCTTTGTAGTCAACCTTGGTTACCTTGTCTTCGCAGAGACGACAGTGCCGTTTCCGCTGGAATTTCTTCTTGCCACCTTTTTTTGCGTCGCGTTTCTGTGCCATCGTTTTCCTTTGTTGTTCTTTTGCGGCGCGGCGGAATCGCCGTCGCCGGTGAGCCTGGATAGCTATTTTCAGGATTTTGAGCTTGCGAGGTGCGGCGTGGCTTTGAATCAGCCACATTTACGGCTCTCCCGGTAGGTTCGGAGAGCTTCCAGGTATTTTTTCTTGCTAACCTTCGATTGTTTATCCGGCTTGGATGAAGCCATCGCTATGCTGTAACTTTCGACTATCGTTAGCATTGCAGCGAGCTTACAGACCTTGAAGGAGCCTCACGGATTGGTGAAAAGTCCAATCGGTTGAGCAACCAAAAGCAGCCGGTGGAGCATTTTGTCTAACGGTGGTCGCAAGCGACCTAGAACGGGATGTCGTCGTCGGAGAGTGGCTCCATTTCGCGATTCTGCTGGCCACCACGGTTCTGTTGACCCTGATTGCCGCGCGGTGCGCCGCCCTCGGAATCTTGCCGACCGCCGATGAACTGGAATCGCTCAACGGTTACATCTAGCTTGGAGCGTTTTTTGCCGCTCTCTTTGTCTTCCCAGGAGGAAAACTGGAGACGACCCTCGATGAAGATAGGTGAACCTTTACGCATGTACTCGCAGATTACCTCGGCGGAACGCGCCCAGGCGGTGCAGTCCACGTAGGTTACCTCTTCCTTCATCCCATCGCCGGATTTGAACTTGCGGTTCGTGGCGATGCCGAACTTGGCGAGTGCCTGACCATTTGCGGTATAGCGCAGCTCAGGATCACGGGTCAGATTACTCATCAGCAGAACTTTGTTGTAGGAGGCCATCGAATACTCCTTTTCTTTTTTTACTCGTCGGCCTTGATCACCAGATAACGCATTACCGGCTCATCGATCCGCAGGCGGGCGTTGATGACCTCAAGCTGGGCGTTGTCGGCTTTGTGAAAGTAGCGAAGGTAGTGGGCATCGCGGGCGCGCTTGATTGGGTAGGCAAGCTGCCGCACACCCATGTCTTCGAGCTGAGCCTCGGAGCCGAAGAGCTCCTCGAACTGCCCCAGCTTCTTTTTGTACTCTTCGTCGGAAAGCGAAGAGTCGAGCAGGATGGTGGTTTCGTAATCGCGCATTTTCTCCTTATCTGTGGTGTTGGTCTGTGGTTTGGTTCGACTTGCGGGAAATGTGTTGAGGTATGTTTGAACTATTAGTGCCAACCCCTCTCCCAGAGGGGAGAGGGAGATAGCATTCTATAACACACCGTATTGCCTATCCGCCCATTACGCCGGGAAGGATCGGGGCGATGACCAGACTGACCACGGTCATCAGCTTGATCAGGATGTTGATGGATGGCCCGACGGTGTCTTTGAGCGGGTCGCCCACGGTGTCGCCGACAACGGCAGACTTGTGCGCCACGGAACCTTTACCGCCGAAGTGACCTTCTTCGATATACTTCTTGGCGTTGTGCATCGCTCCACCGGAGTTGGCGGTGAAGACACCGAGCATAACTCCGCTGGCGATGGCACCGACGAGGAGTCCGGCAAGAGCCAGCGGTCCGACGAGGAATCCCACGGTAACGGGAACCAGAATCGCCAGCATACCGGGGACAATCATCCCCCTGAGAGCGTGCTTGGTCGCCAGATCAACGCAGGTGGCAGAGTCGGGCAGTACGCCCTCTTTGCCCTCGCGGAGTCCGGGAATCTTCTCGAACTGGCGACGAACCTCGGCAATCAGACCGTTGGCAGACTTGACCACGGCGCGGAAGAGGGTGCTGGAGAAGAAGAAGGGGAGCATCGCTCCAAAGAGCAGCCCGGCAAGTACCAGAGGATCGGAGAGGGATATCATCTCTCCGCTGCCAATGCTGGTCAGGTAGGCAGAGAGCAGCCCCAGAGCCGCCAGAGCGGCACTACCGATGGCAAAGCCCTTGCCGATTGCTGCGGTGGTGTTACCCACGGCATCGAGGTTATCGGTAACCTTGCGAACGCTGGGGTCGAGCTTCGCCATCTCGGCGATACCGCCAGCGTTATCGGCAATCGGTCCGTAAGAGTCCACCGAGACCACCATACCGGTGGTGGCGAGCATTCCCACGGCAGCCATTGCCACGCCGTACATTCCGGCAACGTAATGCGAGAACATCACCGCCGCACCGAGGACAATTACCGGCAAGAGCAGGGATTCCATCCCCACAGCAAGACCTTCGGTAACGGTTATTGCGGCGTTGGTCTGCGATGCCTCGGCAAGGTTCTTAACTGGCTTGTACTTCGACGAGGTGTAGTATTCGCTGGTCAAGCCGATCAGCACACCGGAGCCGATTCCCGCCAGGGTTGCCCAGAAGGGTCCCATCTGTCCGTAGGCAACTCCGGCAATCTCGAAGGGAGTTCCCAGCCACTGGAAGAGGAAGTAGGTGCCAGCGGCGGTCAAGCCCGCGGCAAGATAGGTTCCTCCGCTCAGTGCCGCCTGGGGGTTGCTGCGCCCGACGAGCTTGGTAAAGAAGATGCCGATGATGCTGCCGACGACACCGATGGCGGCAATCGCCAGGGGTAGTAAGATAAGGTTGCGTCCGGCTCCGGTAACGGCAATCGCCGCTGCGAGAGCCATACTGGCGATGATCGACTCGACGTAGGATTCCAGCAGATCGGCACCCAGTCCGGCAACGTCGCCAACGTTATCGCCGACGTTATCGGCAATGACCGCCGGGTTACGGGGATCGTCTTCGGGGATGCCAGCCTCGACCTTGCCGACTAGGTCGGCAGCCATGTCGGCACCCTTGGTAAAGATACCGCCGCCGGCACGGGCAAAGAGAGCCATCAGCGACGCGCCCATAGCGAAACCGTTGATAACCCCGGTCTCGGCGATAAGAACGCTGGACGATGCCTCAGCACCAGACCAGAGGTTGGGAGCAAAGAGGTAGATGACCGCTCCCAGACCGAGCAGGGAGAGACCGACCACGGAGAGTCCCATCACCGCTCCACCGGAGACAGCCACGCCGAGGGCGGACTTAACGCCGCTCTTGGCGGCTTCGGTGGTGCGGGAGTTCGCTCGTGTAGCGATGCTCATGCCGATATAACCAGCCAGTGCGCTAACCGCCGCGCCCAGAGCAAAGGAAGCTCCGGTACGCCAGCCGAGACTGGTCAGGGCGATTCCGCCACCGAGGATGATGACTATTGCCCCGACGGTGGTGTACTCTCGACGGAGGAACGCCTTCGCGCCCTTGCGGATCTCTCCGGCAATGCGGACCATCGTCTCGCCGCCTTCGGGCTTGCGCCGAACGCCGATGGCGAGGAAGACCACGAAGATCAGAGCCAGGATACCACTTGCTATCGGAATACCCAGGAACATTTTCACTCCCTGCTGTCGTGTGAGATGTTGTCCAAGATTTCGTTGTTCAAGAGTTCTGATAGTAAGCGGCACAAAAAACGAGAATCACTTGCGTTGATCTTAATCAATGAGGTCTTTGAAAAAATGTTGACCTCGCTCGTCCCAGACAAGGGGCTTTAGCCCCTTGGAAATTTGCAATGAGATTCACTATCCACAAGGGGTTGAAACCCCTTGTCTCAACGTCAAAACCATAGCGTGTTGAAACAATCGTGAAAGCTAGTTTTGCAAAGGTCTCCTGGTGCTATTTTTTCTCTTCCTTTTCTTCTTCTGGTTCATTTTCTTCAGAAACTGGTTCAGGAGCAAAGCCCGGCGCGTAACCGTTGTAGGTTGCCATCGCCTGTTGATAACCCCGCTTGCTCAGGGCGACCACGGCATCTACGGCACGATCAAGCAGCTTTGGCAGACGACTCGCTTCTTCCGCCGGAAAAGGCGACAGGACGAAGTCTGCCAGGTCGGCATACTGAGGAGCCGGACCGCAGCCGATTCTTAACCGACCAAAGCCCTCGCCCACTCGACTGATTACGTCGCGGATCCCCTTCTGCCCACCGTCTCCGCCGCTCTTGCGCAGGCCCAGCATCCCAAAGGCCAGGCTTACATCATCGCAGACCACCAGCAGGTCGGAGAGGTCGTTGCCTGCTTCGCGGAGCAGGCATTCCACCGCCCCACCGGAGAGGTTCATAAAGGTCTGCGGAAGGGCAGCGGTAAAGCTCTCCCCGGCGTAGCGAACCCGGCAGGTCGCGCTTTGGCAGCGTTTTGTCCAGCTGCCACCGCGACCACGCTCAACCAGACGACGAACCACCATAAAACCCAGGTTGTGTCGGGTGTTGGCGTACTTCGCACCGGTATTGCCCAGACCAACGAGGAGCATCTGCCGAAACCTTTGAATGACTCGAAGAGGTTACTCTTCGGATTCCTCAGAGTCTTCGCCCTCTTCGCCTTCTTCGCCCTCGTCGCCTTCTTCTTCTTCGTCCTCGTCGGTTTCCTCGACGTAGATCTTGGGCAGACGGACATGGACGATGGTCTCTCTATCGTCGCTCAGGATAGTGATTTTTT
>JAIOSI010000279.1 GCA_021107695.1 bacterium | reverse complement strand
CGGGTCAGCCCGATGGACATCACCCGAATGCTCCAGAGCTATGTAGAGAGCGAGATCGCCCTGCCGCCGGGCTACTGGGTGGACTACGAAGGCTCCTTCAGCTTCATCCAGGATAGCTTCAACGACCTCTTCAACGCCTTCTATCTGGCGATCCTGCTGATCTTCATTCTCCTGACCCTCCAGTTCCGCAGCCTGGCACAGCCCATCGTGGTTATGGTTACGATCCCTCTGGCGGTGGTTGGAGCGATGGTCGGACTGGCGGTAACAGGCAGCGCGTTTACCATCATCGCCTTCGTCGGAATTATTGGTCTGGCAGGGGTTGTGGTTAATGGTGCCATTGTGCTGGTGGACTTTATCAACATCCGCCGTAAGGAGGGTGCCTCGATTCACGATGCCATTGTGGATGCCGGTAAGGTGCGCCTGACCCCGATCCTGCTGACGACGATAACGACCATCGGCGGAATGCTGCCTCTGGCACTTTCCGATCCGCAGTGGGCACCACTGGGCTATGCCTTCATCTTCGGTCTGGCAACAGGAACCGTCCTGACCCTGATCGTCGTCCCAACCTTCTACTCGTGGATTGAAGACTGGAAGGTCCGGGTCAAGCGAAAGATGTTTAAGAAGAACCGACAGACCAACTAGAAACAGTTTATGACAACGTAAGGCGGGGAGTTTAGCCAACATGGCTTCCCCGCCTTTTACGTCCCTTGACTGGGAACTTCCAAACTGGTAGCTTCAAGGCTTGATGCACGCATAACAGAATATGAGGAGGCAGGATGCGTAACACACTGTTAGTGTTGCTGGTATTGACGATGGTTGTTTTTGTTGGCTGTGGCAGGAAAGAAACGGTTAGCGATATCGTCATCCCTGAAGGAGTCGAAAAGAGCGAGGAGGCAGTTGATTATGAGACCCTGGCACTGGAATATCTAATTGCTGAGTACAGCAACGATATTAAGGCGATTTCCGACAAGTACGCCGCCAAGGACTTTGGCGGCGACATACAGTACCTCCTGGGCTTCGAGGAAGGCAAATATGTGCGGACATACTCCACTGCCACCAGTCACGGGGACGACCGTGCCTACAACAACGAGGTCTTTCGCGCAAAGATGGATGTTCTGATCGCCACCTTCGACATCAGCGAAATCACCACAGAGACCATTAACGTTTTCTGGATTATGTATTTCCCCATGTAGGCAGCCTGAGGCTGCTCGCGCTTACGTGGCTGGTAATCTTGGTTTAGTCAAACTTGCTCCCGCGTCCAGCGTCAATTGTATTGTAAGGGCAGCTCACTACAGCTGCCCTTTTTGTATGTTGAGTGGAGATTTTTTACACATTATCCCAAAGAAACAGTTGAAATCTCATTGCGGAGCAGTTAGAATGCAGGTGCGGTCGGAGGAGCGGTGAGTTTGTCACAATATGTCCCCAATTTGTATGGAGGTTAGCCGTGAAGAAAACCCTGATTCCCCTGGCACTGCTGCTGGCTTTAGGGCTGTTCATCAGCTGTGGCGCAGAAGCTGAAGAGGTCGATGTGAGCCTCGCTGATGATGCTCAATCCACTGGTGTTGCCCAACCCAATGCTCAAGAGCTGATCGGCTCGATTGTCCTGAGTGTTGTTGGCGAGGAAAACTGTGACGGTAAGCCCTGCTATTGGATCGAAGCGATTGTGGTGGGAGATAGTTCCGACGAGGATATCACCATCCACACCCTTCTGGAGATCGAAAACAACCTTGGCGGTGTTCTCGATGTCATCAAGCGTGCCGTGATTCAGGTCAACGCTGGCACCGCTCTGGAGCTTGCGCTGCCCGAACTGGTTCAGCTGGTCACTGGTCAAATGAGTGCCAGTGGTGCGGATGCTGCCAAGGTGGAAGGCAACTATCAACGGGTAGGGACGATCGCTATCAACCTGGTCGGTCGGGAAGAGCACAACGGCGAACCTTGCCACTGGATTGAGGCAACCGTTACCGGTGCAACCCTGGATGAGGACATCACCGTCCACACCCTCGTCGCTTTGGAAAACAATCTCGATGACGTTCTGGACGTTATCAAACGTGCCATGGTTCAGGTCAACTCCTCCACCACCCTGGAGCTTGCCCTCCCCGAACTGGTTCAACTGATAACCGGGCATATGGGCGGCAGTACTCCAATGGTTGCTGTTGCTCCGGCGACCTCTGACAATACTGGTCCCACGGTAACCCCCGGTCCTGCAACCTACGAAGAAGGTCAGGTCGGTCCCCGGATCAACCGAACCGAAGAGGTTTCCACCGACTCTGGTGAAGGCAGCTACAGCGATAGCTCTTCCGGTGTCAACGACGATGAGATAAACCACGAAAACGTTGAGGTTACCGAAGGCGGTAAACCCATCAGTGTTTTAAGCACCTCAGTCTTCTCCGCTCCCTTTAGTTATCAGGTTAAGTTTCACAAGAACTTCGGTTAGCCCGACTACCAGGCGAATCGTTTTGCTTCTGAAAAATACGGCTTTGACGTTATCAGGGCAACCACTGCGGTTGCCCTTCTTGTACCCTGCAAAAGGGCGAAAACAAACTTCGCCCTTACATTAACGCACCGCGTTGGTGGCTACGACTACTCTGAGGTAGTTGGCACAATACGCGGAGACAATCGTTGGATCGTCGGTTGTGTCGCCGTGAAAGCGTGATGCAACCACCGCACTGCGTTGCAGTTGACTCTGAGCAGGGGCAGTGCTATCCTCAACTCTCGGATTTTTCGTACCCTGTTCTACCCCTATACACCTAAGGAGAAACTGTGAAGAAAACCCTGCTGGCACTGCTGGCTCTGAGCCTGTTCGTTTTCGTCGGTTGCGGCGATAGCGGTCCCGACCTCTCTACCTCAGAGGGACTCGTCGAGGCGTTTAAGCAAGCCGTTGCTGAGAAGGACAAAGAGTTGCTTGAGTCAATCTGCTACGACAGCGGCATGGACAGCGAAGACTTCGGCAGCTACGCCGACCAGATCTGGGAAATGATCGATCCCGGCGGACTAACCCTCGTGGGCGAATATACCCTTGAAGAAGGATGGTTCGATGCCCTGGAGGTCCACTTCGACTCCGCTCTTTACACCGAAGATGGCAGCCAGTACGAGCTGCTGGTCTCCATCTACGAGTTTGAAGGCAAGTGGTCCATCAATGGCATGTCCAGTGAATGGGCTCCTCAGGGTGATGACGAAGAAGAAGTAGAAGAGGTTATCGAGGAAGAAGTTGACGAAGAAGCGGTTGCCGAAGCAGCACGCCTCGAAGCTCTGAAAGAAGAAGCCCTCGAATACCTCAAAGCCGAGTACACAGACGAGGTCAAAGCCGTTGGCGACAAGTACGCTGGCGACGACTTCGGCGGCGACGTGCAGTACCTCATGGGCTTTGAAGAAGGCGCGTACACAATGACCTACTCCACCGCCAACGGCTACGGAGACTCCCGCGCCTACGACAACGAGGCCTTCCGTGCCGAGATGAATGACGTGATCGCCACCTTCGACATCAGCGCAATCACCGACGAGACCATCAACGTCTTCTGGGTCATGGAGTTCCCCATGTAAGCACCAGCTTGAAGCTGGACACTAGCTCGCGGCTAACAGGAACTACAGTGGGAGTATTGACTCCCGCGTTTAGCCGCTCCCGCTGGTCGCTGCTCGTTGGTTGAGTTTGTGATGTAAACGAGTAATGCCAAGCGTTGCATCTTACTTGCGCGATTGGGATGTTCAAGGTGTTCCGGGCGAAGCCCTGTCAAGTGGTGCAGCGCACCACGCTGCTGTAGGGGCGGACCTGTTCAATTTGAATTGGTGTTCGCCCCTGTTAGATTCGACAAAGGGCAGCCCTCTGGGGCTGCCCTTCTTGTTAATCCGCCATCGTAAGCACCGCGTTGCTACCGCCAGGTGGCGAAGATTACCTCAGCGTCGTCCTCCGCCAGTGGAGTGAAGATATCTTCTTTGAGGTTGTAGATGTGGCTCATCCAGCGGTCGTCAGACTTCGCGGTGAAGAGGAGAAGGCGACCATCGGGGCTGGGGCGGGGGAACAGCTCCAGACCACCGAAGTCACCCAGCGAGACCGGCTCGCCCTTCAGCTTGGTCCAGAAGAGGTCAAAGCCGTCCTCACCGCTGACGTAAAAGAAACTGTCGTCGGGAGCAAAGCGCGGAGAGCCTTCGTTCGCCTCGGTGGTAATGAGCGGAGCCATGCTGCCGATCTCCAGGTCGCAGAGCCAGAGGTCGTAATCCTCTTTTGCCTCCCCGGTGCCATCGTCGTTGGTAGAGAAGACAAGGAGCTTGCCATCCGGGGAGATAGTGGGAACCTCGTAGCTGGCGTTGCCGTGGGTAAACTGTGTCAGCGAATCGCCATCCAGCAGGAAGATCTGCCAGTGTCCACTTTCAGGGTCGCGGGCATCGAACCAGACCCGCCCACCAACCGCTTCCGGTTCGATGTCGATGGATGAAGCCTCGGCGGCGGGATAGCCCGACAGGTCAAGGCGAAAGACGGTCTCCGCTGCTGGCAAGTCTCCCTCGAAGTCCAGAGAGAACAGCCCCGGCGTGCCGTCGTCGTGGACGCTCCACGCCCAGAGTCGATTGCCCTCCGGGGTGAAGGCGAGGAAGTCCGTCGGCGAGCCGAAGGGCAGCTCAATTGGCTCACCAAGGACAAGCTCCTCGTCGTCATCGTAGCCAGCGGAGCAATACCAGACCGCTGTATCGCCGGATTCGGCAGCGGCGGTTATCCAGGCGATACCCAGCGGTGGACGACCAACCTTGCAGCCGCTCAGAAAGAGGAGGGCAGTTAGAGCTGCCATCAGAATAAGAGTACGTTTCATCGGTTCGTCCTTTTACGTTGTTCCGTTAGTCAGACATAGGCTCCAGCAGAGCCACCGCCCAGGCTGCCATGCCCGCGCCGATTCCGACGAAGCCCAGCCCCTCGGTAGTGGTAGGCTTGACCGAGACTGCGGAGACGGGCAGGTCAAGCACATTCGCCAGCTTCTCTCTCATCGCGGGGATGTACGCCGCCAGCTTCGGCTCCTGAGCAGCGATGACTATGTCCACATTCCCCGGCGTATAGCCTTCTTTTTTGACTAGCCGCAGCACCTCGCCCAGGAGCTTGAGCGAATCTGCCCCGGCATGGGTCGGGTCGTTGTCGGGAAACTGCTGCCCGATGTCCGGCAGCCCTGCCGCTCCGAGGAGCGCGTCCATCAGGGCGTGGGTGAGAACATCGGCATCGGAATGCCCCAGCAGCCCCTTCTCAAAGGGAACCTCCACGCCGCCGAGGATCAGCCTGCGTCCCTCGACCAAACGGTGAACATCGTAACCCATCCCGATTCTCATCCAACTCCCCAGATTCAGCAACACTGCTTTACACAATCGACCACAGGACAATCCGATTGTAGCACAGTCGAAACAGGAATCCCACGGAGCCAACATCGGCCGCGCCCTGTGCTATACTCCCCCCAAAGCTCACGATAACTCAAGCATGGAAGCTGACGATGAAGCTCACCAGCTCACGACTACTCCTGTTGCTGCTCCTGACCTTCGTTTCTCTCGCCCTGACCGGGGAAGCAAGACCCGACTACAGCTCCCTCGCCGACTACACACGTCCCGAGGACTTCATCATCCGGGCGGAGTATCGGGGCGACTTCTCCGCTGGTTCCTCGGCGGAGACCTGGGAGGAGCTGCGCGTCGCTCTGGAGGAGGGACGGACTCCGATTCGTCGGGAGCCGATTCTCTGGGAGACCCTCGCCGACTACCATCAGTACGAGAAGGTCGGTCAGTGGCGACTACTCTACGACGTTGCCGAATACGGTGAGTGGGACGACCCCCGGGTTCTCCGAGAGATCCCGCCGAAGGTCTCCATCCTGATGTACCACGACATCCGCGAGGTCAGCAACTACTCCACCGTCATCACCCCACGCCAGTTCGAGAGCCAGGTGCGCTATCTGGCGGAAAACGGCTACACCTTCATCACCATCGGACAGCTCCTCGATGCCATCTACGCCGGTGGTGGCGACCTGCCCGAACGCTGCGTGGCTCTGACCTTCGACGACGGCTGGTCGGGGATCTACAAATACGCCTACCCAATCCTGAAGGAATACGGTGGCACGGCGACCTTCTACCTTTATACCAACTATATTGAGGCGGGTGGACGCTCGCTCTCCTGGGATAAACATCGCGAGCTGGTCGCCGCTGGCTTTGAGATCGGCAGCCATACCTGCTCTCACGCTAACCTGCCCGACCGCAAACCGTGGAAGGGTCGGGGTCCCAAGCCCCCGGAGGGGCATGGCTCGTACACCACTCGCCTGATGCACGAACTGCTGGACAGCAAACTGATACTCGAAGAGAACCTGGGGATTCGGGTTCGCTCTCTGGCTCTGCCCTACGGAGCCTACGACGACTACGTCCTCAAGAGCGCGCTGCTGGCGGGGTACGAGGGAATCGTTACTATCGTTCGAGGCAATACCGAGGTTACGGCAGAGACCAACGAACTGGAGCTGAAACGCTGGAACATGGTTCCCTCACTGACTCTCGACACCTTTGAAGACTGGTTGAATAGGTAATGAACTCTGCCCGTGGACTCGCCTGGCGGGTGCTTATCAACCTGTCAGAAGGCAAGGAAACCGCCGAGATTCTGCTCCGGCGGGAGCTTGCCGCCGCGCAACTCTCCACCGTTGACCGCTCCCTGGCATGGGAGCTGGTCGTTGGGACGATCCGCTGGCGGGGTTTTCTTGACTACGCCATCGCCGCCTACCTGACGCAACCCCTGGAGAATCTCGACACGGCGGTGCTGGAACTACTCCGGCTGGGAGCCTATCAGCTGCTTCGGCTCGATCGAATCCCCGCCTACGCGGCGCTGAACTCCACCGTGGAGCTGGCGAAGCAACACCAGCAGACCAAACGGGCGGCGGGCTTGGTGAATGCCGTTTTGCGAAAGATTTCCAAAGAGTATCCGCCGCTGCCCAGCGCGGAGAAAGACCCGCCGGAGCATCTGGCGGTACGACTCAGCCATCCCCGCTGGCTGGTGGAGCGCTGGCTGGCTCGCTTCGGTTTCGATGAGACCGCCCGGCTGCTGGAGTTCAACAATCAACCCGCCGAGACCTTCTTCTTTCTTAACATCACGAAGGTGAAAAACCTCGCCGGACTTGGCGAGACGGACTTCACCGCCGAGGCGGTTGAGGGCTTTGCTGATTGCTACCGGATAACCTCAGGGCGGAACCTGACCGCTAACTCGGCGTATCAGGAAGGACTGCTCAATCCGGGCAATCCGGCAACGCTGCTGGCAACGTTGTTATTGAATCCCACTGCCGGAGAGGCGGTACTCGATGCCTGTGCCGCGCCGGGGGGTAAGCTCTTTCACCTCCGTCGGCTGGGTGGAGCCGAAGTAAACCTGATCGCTCTGGAGCTTCAGAAGAAGCGAGTGAAGACTCTGCTACTCACCAACGAGAGGCTGACTCTGGGAGCGACCATCCAGCAGGGCGACCTCCTCGACCCACCCTTTGCCGAAGAGAGCTTTGACAAGCTACTCCTCGATGTCCCCTGCACCAATACCGGGGTGCTGCGCCGTCGGGTAGAAGCCCGCTGGCGGCGGACTCCCGCTGATTTAACCAAGCTGCCGCAGCTTCAGGGAAAACTGCTCCGGGCGGCGGCGAAGCTCCTCAAGCCAGCGGGGCGGCTCGCCTACTCCACCTGCTCGCTGGAACCCGAAGAGAACGAGGCGGTAATCGAGGGATTCTTAGCCGAGCGGAGCGACTTCCGACTGGTCAAACCCGCCGAACTGCTGCCATCGGAGCTACGCGGTTTTGCCGATGAGTCCGGCTACCTCCGCTCT
>JAIOSI010000089.1 GCA_021107695.1 bacterium | reverse complement strand
GCTATCACCGTCGTTAGCAGAGTATGCCACTCCACCAAGCTGACAGGCTGCCCAGATGTTGCCGTTGCCATCGGACTCGGTGTCCCAGACCATGTTGTGCCCAAGCCCATCGTCGGTGGTGAACTGCTCCCAGTGCGCGCCACCGTCCTTCGTCCGCGCCAGTCCGGCACCGACCAGGGGGTCGAGGGCGTTGTAGCGGGGGAAGAAGCAGCCGAGGAAGACCTCACCGTTCTCCGCGATTCGTGCCGTGCCAACGTTGGCAGCGGAGCCGGGAAGACCGTCGTCGTAGCCGTAGGCGGTCCAGTTCGCCCCGCCGTCATCGCTCTTGCCAAAGTTCTTCAGCGTGCCGATCCAGACCAGCTCGCCGGTATCGTCAATTGCCGTGATGGTGTTGTCCAGAGATTCGGCGGTGAGAAAGCCTTCACCGTCGCCCTCACCGGGTAGTGGCAGTGGACGACCGCTGACCAGCTCGCCCTGCGCCCCCAGTGCCACCACGAGCAGAATAAAAATGATTCGTCGCATCTTCCTCCTGAAGCCTTTTCCGAATCTCGGTGTGTCAAGTGAACGGGTGGATTATACCCCCTCCGCCACCTGCCAGACAAGCAATGGTAACTTGGTAAAAGAGCTACGCTGCAGATTGTCCTCGTGTTGCAGAAAATAATTTCTGAACATACGCGAAGTTATTTGCACACTTTCAGATGATTATCTCTATTTCAATATTTATCAGCGGGTTGAGCTAATTGTAAAGTCTGCACAACACGATGCGGTGAAAACCCCAGGTACACATAAGGGGAGCCGCAGCTCCCCTTATTATACACAATGGTTCTCTATAAACGGTCTCGTTTTAGTTATTCAGGCTTGTCGGCGCAGGACCGTCGCTGGACAGCGGAGTACCGAAGCCAGCCTTGATCTGGTCCGCTATCCTCGTATCCAAAGCCGATGTCAAAAACCCAGTATTTGATATTGGATTGGCTTTGGGTGCCAGCAACCCAGATATTGCCAGTATCCCAGTCCATCGCCAAGCCACGAATACCTTCAGCTGGCTGACCAGTTAAAGCCTGGCTGAGCAGGATGTCGCCGGGAGTGGCGAGGGTGATTGAGACCACGATCAGCAAGACAATCAGAGCAAAAAGATGTTTCATGCTGCTTCCACTGTTGTTGTATAAGAGGTAACTGCTTAGAATACCCGCTTATACTTCTCGCAGTCCGCTGGTCGGGTTGTGCCCTCCAGCTTGAGCAGGAAGCACTTCAGTTTCAGCGAGCGTTTGGTCTGGTCGTGATAGCCCCCCAGTCCTCCTCCTCCGGCGATGACCCGATGACAGGGGACGATAATCGGCAGCGGATGCGCTCCGTTGGCGTTGCCGATGGCGCGGGCTGCCTTTGGTCTGCCGATTCGCTCTGCCAGTTCGCCGTAGCTCACCGTCTCGCCGTAGGGAATCCGTAGCAATTCATTCCAAACCTGTTTCTGGAACTCTGTGCCGTCAAGCTCAAAGGGCAGGTCGAAGCGTTTCAGTCCTCCGGAAAAGTAGGCTCCCAGCTGACCGATGGCCTCCTTGAGCAGCGGATCCTCCGGCTGGGGAGTCATCCCCTCCGCCGGACGATAGTCCCCGGTCATCAGCCCGATCCGGGTCAGCAGCTCGCCCCGGACCTCCACCGCCAGGTAACCCCAGCCCTTCGCGCTCCAGGGAGCGACCATCCAGGCGTAGCGGGTTAATTCGCTCATTGTGCCATCCCATCACCGGGGGGCTGGGTAGAGATCTTCCACTTACCTCCCTCAGCCACGAAGAAGATGAAGCCTTCTTCGCCCTCCGGAGTGCTTTCGCCGCTCCAGCGCAGCTCTGCCGTGCCTTCGTCTTCGCTCACGAACTCGCTGACCACGGTAATCACCTCGTCGTTGAACTGCGCGGAGACTCCCTCCACCGCCTGAGCGATAAAGCCCTTCGCCGACCAGCCGCCTGCGGGGTCGGTGGCGTTCATCTCCTCTGCCAGAGCCTCCAGATCGGCAATTGCCGCAGCGGAGTAGAGGCTAACGACCTCGTCAATATCGCCGGAACGCACCGCGCGGACATAGTTCATCCATGCCTCGCCGGGAGTCTGGCTCGGTAGCGCGGTGGTCGTGATGTCTATCCCGTCGCCGTTCTCAGTCTCTTCGGTGGTTTCTCCACCACAGCCGAGACAGCCGAAGGCGATAATCAGCATAGCGTAGAGCAGGGCGGTTAGCAGTCGGTAACGCAAGATGTTTCCTTTCTCTTTTGATGTCTGAAAGACGATTATAGCACATTGATATTGAAGAGGTTTTTGAGGTTAGCCCCTCACCCCAGCCCGTGGACAAGTTCCTCCCCAGAGGGGAGAGGGAGAACCCCTACACAGCAAATGCAACAGGAAACGCCCCGAAGGGCGTTTCTTGTTTATCACAATGACAATGGTGGTGCTTACGGCAGGGTAACGTTGGTGTCAATCAGATTCTCGGTAACGTCAACCGTCATTTGTCCGTTCCTGGAATAGTAACTAACCATCTTGACGAAGCCAAGCTTGGGAACGAAGACGAAGTCCTGCTGGTAGTTATACCGCTCCCAGTCTTCCGGATCCACACCGGTAACCTCGTAGATAACCTTGCCGGTATGCTCGATGAGGTAGGCGGTCAGGCTGGTACCTTTGTAGTCATAGGTGATTTTCTCTTTGACTTCACCGTCGAGGTCGAAGCCTACCGTGTCGCAGTTTATTCCGCTGTAGCCCCAGAAGTCTTTGTCGCGACCGCTGGTGTTGAGGGAATCCCACTTGTCGCCGACTTCCATACCGTAGTCATCCCACTTAATCAGTGTCCAGGGGGTGTTGTCGAAGGTATCGTAGCTATCCAGACCATTTGCGTCGTACCAGAACAGTGCCAGCATCTTCAGCGTGTCGGTATCATTGTCGTTGACGCTCATCGCGATGTATTCCTCAGCGGGATCGGCATCGTCGTGGATGAACATGGTTTGCTTGGCGGCGGTGAAGTTATCGTTCTCGAGCTGCCAGGTGTTGATGTCGTTGTCGCTGCCCGACTCCTGATACTGCCACATGTTGTCGTCAGCATTGGGGTAGAAAGCGGTGGTGTCGATTTTATCTTTTGGATCGACCACATCGCCACAGGCGGTC
>JAIOSI010000108.1 GCA_021107695.1 bacterium | reverse complement strand
AGGTTGAGACGCAGCCGAGCCGATGCCGCCAAGCCGTCGAGGCGTTTGGCAACGTGGGGGCTATGCTCATCAAGGGCGTTGTAGCAGAGATTATCACGGAGGTTGCTGATGGCGGTCTCGTAGCGGAAGTAGTTGCGGAAGACCTCGTCAAAGGTGCTTTTGAAGTTCCGGTCGAAGGTGTGTCCGGCTCCGTGGGCGAGGCGGTTTTTCAAAATCCCCGACTCTCGGCTATTCCGAGAGAGCAGCCAGGTTCCCGTCTGCTGACCGAAGAAGAGCCGCTGGAAGAGCCGCCCAAAGACGATAGAGACGCCGTTGACCAGCAGTCCTGCCGTAAAGGCGAGGACGATCCAGAGGACGGGGTCGATCAGGAAGTAGTCGTAAACCGGAGTGAGACCGGAGGAAACCCCGGTCAGACTCCACATCAGGTACTCCAGCCCGAAAAAGGCTAACGCCCCGGGCAGAATAACAACGAGAAAGTTCTTGAAGGTGAGTTGGTTCCTGTTCATAAAATGCCTTTGTGTTTGCAAACTTTTGCTTAACTGACCTTTGGTTTGCTCGTCCGGCTTTGGTAAAACCGTTGTTATCCTGTAATAAACTGTCTAAGCTACAATTACAGTCTGGCAAAGGTCTCTTGATTTAGTGAAAACCGAATACGTCGAGTTCTTCAAAGGTCTCTAGTGTGTGTATCCTCTTCTGCTCGGCTATGTTGTGCCAGAGCGTGAGGATAAAGTGTAGTTGGGCTGTTTTTTATAAGCGCGAAGCTCGCTGCGCTGTGTTTTTCGGCAGGGACTTCGCGGCAGCCCTGTAGCTATTCTGTGGGTTGACCTCTCTCCTGGTAGCCGGACCGTGTCCGGCTAGTGGGCGGGTGTGGACATCCGCCCCTACAGGTGTCTGGAGCATTGTTACAAAATATAGCGGGAGAGGTCTTCGTCTTCGGTTAGCCTGGTCAGTTTCTGGTCGATGTAAGCTGGAGTGATGACCAGCTCCTGCTTGCGATCGAGGTTGGCTGCCTCGAAAGAGACCTCCTCCAGCAGAGCCTCCAGCACGGTGTGGAGCCGCCGCGCGCCGATGTCCTGACTCCTCTGGTTGATCGACTCTGCCATCGTTGCCAGATTCTCGATGGACTCCGGCTCGAAGTGGAGCGTCAGCCCCTCCGTACCGAGCAGAGCCTTATACTGCTTGACCAGGGCGTTCTGTGGTTCGGTAAGGATCCGGACAAAGTCTTCTCGCGTGAGAGAGAGAAGCTTGACCCGAATCGGGAAGCGACCTTGCAGCTCTGGCATCAGGTCCGACGGCTTCTTGTGATGGAAGGCCCCGGCGGCGATGAAGAGGACGTGGTCGGTCTTCACCATGCCGTACTTGGTCTTCACCGTCGCGCCCTCGACCAGGGGCAGTAGGTCGCGCTGGACACCTTCGCGGGAGATGTCCGGTCCGTGACCGGACTGTGCCGCCACGACCTTGTCAATCTCATCGAGGAAGACGATGCCCGCCGTCTCGACCCGTTCGATAGCCTCGCGGACGACCTTCTCCTGATCCATCAGGGACTCGGCCTCTTCGGCTTCGAGAATCGGACGAGCCTGCGCCACGGTGAGGCGGGTCTTCTTAGTCTTCTTGGGCATCATGTCTTTGAGCATGTCGCCGAGGTCCATGCCCATACCCTCCAGTCCGGCTCCAGAGAAAGCCGTAACCATCGGGTTGTTACTGCTGGTGAGGTTCAGCTCGACCTCACGGTCTTCGATCTCGCCGTTGCGCAGCATCGCCCGGAACTTCTCCCGGCTGCGCTCGTGGTGAGCCTGCGAGTCCTCGAACTGCTTGCGCCGCTCTTCATCAGCCCCCGGTGGTGGAGCCGACGGTGGACGGGGCAGAAGCAGGTCGATCAGCCGATCCTCTGCCCGCTTCTTCGCTTCGCGCTGAACCTTGACCCGTTCTTCTTCACGTACCATGTTCATGGAAATGTCGGCGAGGTCGCGGATGATCGACTCTACGTCGCGTCCGACGTAGCCGACCTCGGTGAACTTGCTCGCCTCGACCTTAACGAAGGGCGCGGCGACGAGCTTCGCCAGCCGCCGGGCGATCTCGGTTTTGCCAACCCCCGCCGGACCGATGAGGATGATGTTCTTCGGGGCGATCTCCTCGGCAAGCTCCGGGGTAAGCTGAAGCCGTCGCCAGCGGTTGCGCAGGGCAATCGCGACCGCCTTCTTGGCATCGTCCTGAGAGACGATGTAACGCTCCAGCTCGGTAACGATCCGCCGGGGCGTAAGCTCTTTAGGTGAAAGCCTTTTGGACGAAAGTTTATCTTTTGGGGTTTCTTTTTCCACTTCGCTAACTTTCCAATGGTTGGGGTATTGCAATATCTGGAAGATGAGCCTGACTTGTCTTCGATGTTCTACGAGGACACGGCACGCCGTGTTCCTACGAGGGTAGCAGCTACTTCAGCTCTTTACCAAGTTCTGCGTCGGCGGCGAGGACCTTCTCGGATTGTTTCCGGCGGAACTCGACAACCTTTGCGGCGAGTTTCGGATCGCTACCGGAAAGAATCTGTATCACGAAGAGGGCGGCGTTCTTGGCTCCGGCTTTACCCACGGCGAAGGTAGCCACCGGCACGCCACCGGGCATCTGTACGCTGGACAGCAGAGCGTCGAGTCCGCCCAGTCCGCCTGAGGCAAGAGGAACCGCCAGAACCGGCTTCGCCGTGTGTGAGGCGACGACTCCGGCAAGGTGAGCCGCCATTCCGGCTCCACAGATGAAGACCTCGGCTCCCGCCTCCACGGCTTCGCTAACGAAGCTGGCGGTGGCTGCGGGCGTACGATGGGCGGAGAGGATTCGCCCGACAAAGGGAACTCCGAAGTCGTTGAGCATATCGAAGGTTGCCGCCATGATCGGCTTGTCCGAGGCGGAACCCATTAGTACAGCTACCTTTAGTGATGTTGCTTTCAAGTCGAACTCCTAAAGTTTAGCTGGTTCTTCGGTTTTGTAGTGGCACGGCATGCCGTGCCACTAGGGCTTCAGATGTAATAATTGATTGCAATGCACCGAGGGTTAGGTTTTT
>JAIOSI010000248.1 GCA_021107695.1 bacterium | reverse complement strand
CCAGAGGAGGCTTAGTGGAGCCGGAACTTATCATAGATGGTCGAAAACTCGCTGTCGGAGAGCCTGTTTACCTGATTGCCGAGGTTGGGGTCAACCACGACGGCAGCGGGTCGCAGGCTCTGCGATTAGTGGAAGCCGCCGCCGAAGCCGGAGCCGATGCCGTTAAGTTCCAGCTCTTTACGCCAGCGGAAATTGTAATAGCCGCCGCGCCCACGGCGGTCTATCAACAGGAAACCACCGGGGCCACCGACCAGCGAGCGATGCTGGAGCGGCTGACCCTGACCGACGACGAGTTCCGGCGATTGAAAGCCGCCTGTGCAGCTAACAAGGTGGACTTCCTCGTCTCGGCGTTTTCCCCCGTTGACGTAAAGCGGGCGGTGGCTTTGGGAGTTCCCGCGCTGAAGCTCGGCTCCGGCGAACTGACCGACCCCTTCGTGCTGGAGGCGGCAAAGCAGACCGGGCTGCCGCTTTTGGTCAGCACCGGAATGGCGGATGAACCGACCGTCGCCTGGGCGGTGGAGCGGCTGGCGGGGGCGGAGCTCCTGCTCTTCCACTGCGTAAGTGCCTATCCGGCGGCGGAAGAGGAGCTGAACCTGCGGGCGATGGCTCGCCTGCGGGAGCGGTTCGGCGTACCGGTGGGTTTCTCTGATCATTCCATCGACAACCGGGCGGCGATGCTCTCGGTGGCTCTGGGGGCGGTAACAATTGAGAAACACTTCACCCTGGACAGAACCGCCGCCGGACCGGATCACCGAGCCAGCCTCGACCCCGCTGGATTCAGCGAGCTTGTCCAGTCGGTTCGACAGACTGAAGCAGTTCTGGGCGATGGTGAGAAACGACTTACCCCCTTGGAGGCGGATACCCAGCGGGTAGCGCGAAAGAGCCTCCGGGTGGCAAGGGAGCTTCCCGCCGGACATCGGCTGAGTGGGGAAGACCTGGTCGCTAAGCGTCCCGCTGACGGACTTGACCCTCGGAGGGTTGATGAGGTTATCGGGCGAGTGTTGGAGCGTCCGATGACGGCGGATGAACCGCTGCCGAAGGATTTTCTGGGGAGATAATAGAGGGCGAACACAAGGTTCGCCCCTACAAATCTGACATTGGTGTATAGTAAACTAGCTCACAGGGTAAGCGGCTCCCCGATAAACACTCGGTAATCGAAACAACCACGACGGCTCAGCACCTCTATAAAAAAACCAGCCCCTGAGGGACTGGCTTTTTTATATGGCGAGCCCGGGAGGATTCGAACCTCCGACCTACGGATTCGTAGTCCGGCGCACTATCCAGATGAGCTACGAGCGCATTACAGCTTGCAATTGGGTTGGATTTTAAAACGATTGTGAACACTGCTTAGGTAAGGGTTTAACTCTGCCGGACAGCCGACTGGCGGAGAGGGAGGGATTCGAACCCTCGGAGCACTTTTTGAGCACTCAATCGCTTAGCAGGCGATCACCTTCGGCCTCTCGGTCACCTCTCCATGTGATACATTTTTCTGTTTTTACGTAAAAACCCCGATATACTGAGGTAATCTTTTAATCTCCGATAATTAGCAGCCCCCCTCTGGCCCCTTGGCGGAGGGTACAGGATTTGAACCTGCAAGGGCTTTAACACCCGGCGGATTTCAAGTCCGCTGCCTTACCAATTAGGACTAACCCTCCGGATATTTCTCTTGCAACACCTTTATCTCGCACGCCCGGCTTTGCTAACAACTGCTTTGACTTTATAACCATCGGTATCCGTTATGGTTACAAGAGTACAAACAATCTTACGGCAGCCTCGTAACAGGGCGAGAAATCAGATCAATCGAATTATACACGTTATTCGGTGATCTTCTTCTTGAGCTTGATGACGCGGGGAGCGTCGTAGCCTTCGCCCATCTCGACGAGTTCGACGTAGGAGACCGGAGCACCGTCGCCCCTGCGGTATCCACGCTGGATGATGCGGACGAAACCGCCGGGGCGATCGTCGTAGCGGGGCAGGACGACCTCGAAGAGCTTCTTCGTCATTTTCTTGTCGCCGATGGCGGCAAAGACGGCACGATGGGCGGCGATATCGCCGGGGCGCGCCTTTGAGAAGAGCTTGTCGGCGTAGGTTTTGAGGGCCTTAGCCTTAGTGTGCGTAGTCTCGATGCGTTCGTGCTTGATCAGCGAACGACAGAGGTTGGCGTAGAGGGCGCGTCGGTGGCTCGCGGTTCGTCCCAGCTTAAAGCCGCTTTTACGGTGTCTCATTGCAAAATCCTTAGAAAGTCTCTGTTGGCGACTGTTGAGTCGAACCGGTAAGTCTATAGTTTGTTTGAGTAGAACATCGTTGCTCTGGCTTGAATCTATTCGGTCTCGCCAAGAAGTTCGGCGAGGTTCATACCCAGTTCGAGTCCGTACTGCTGGAGCAGCACATTGACCTCGGCGAGGGACTTTCTGCCAAAGTTGCGATACTTCAGCATCTCCGGCTCGTTCTTTTCTACCAGGTCGCCGAGGTTGTGGATGTCGGCAGCCTTGAGGCAGTTGGTGGAGCGAACGGTCAGCTCAAGCTCGGCGACCGGCGTAGAGAGCAGCTCACGCAGACGGCGGCGTTCTTCGTCTTCGCGCTCCTGTGCCGTGGTGCGTCGGGCTTCGGCAGAGCTGATCACGGAGAGGAAGTCGATCAGGGTTGAGGAGGAACGCTCAACGGCGTCCCGCGCACTGATAGAGCCGTTGGTCTCCACAGATAGGATGAGCTTGTCGAAGTTGGTCATCCGACCAACCCGGGTCTCTTCCACCTTGAAGTTGACCTTCGTAACCGGCGTGAAGACGGAATCCACGGGGATCATGCCGACGTAGTCGTACTCTTCGGGAAGCTCGATGTCGTGGGAGATAACGAAGCCTCGCCCGCGCATCAGCACCATGTCCATTTCAAGGGAGCCGCCCTCGTCGATCTGGGCGATCTGCGCGTCGGGGTTGAGAACCCCCAGCTTCGGTGGAAGGTGGAGATCGGCGGCGGTGGCGATGCAGGGGCCTTCGAGCTGAAGGGTCGCGGTGTGAACGGTTTCGTCGGTCGGGTGGGCAATG
>JAIOSI010000097.1 GCA_021107695.1 bacterium | reverse complement strand
TCTGTGGGAGCCGACTGCACCAGCGTAAACCAAGCCGTGGCTCAGTCCGATCCTGATGGTCTGAATCTCGCCAGTGTTAAGTTCGCTCAGCTCCAGGGCGCAGCCGACGGCGTTGGTCGTGCTGTTATCACGGATAATCGGCGCGCCCCAGTACGCCACGAAACGCGCGCCTTTCTCGCTGAAGTCGAACTCCTTCAGGTAGCCGCCGTGGCGTTCAATCAAACGCTGAACCGCCACGCAGTAGCGATCCAGCTCGTCGAGTTTTTCCTGGTTCTGCTGATAATCCTGATCGGTAAAATGTCCGAAGAGGGTCGTTACCCAGCGATGCTCCGCCAGGGGAGCGTCACCTGTTTGCAGACGCTGATAGAGCCGCTGGTGGAGGAAGGGACGGACAAGCTCCGCCGTTGCGTTACTGTCGTCGTCCTGCGGCGGTGGCAGCGTTGACTCCTCCGGTGGCGGTAGCTCCGACCCGATCAGCTGGAAGAGGTTATCCTCCAGCCCGATGATTTGATAGTGCTGCACCTGCTGTTCGATTTTCTCAAACGTGGCGCGGTCGATCACCAGCTCCCCGTGGTCGGCGGCGCGTCTTGCCCGTGCCATTCGGTTCAGGTTCTTGCCGAGGAAGATGTGGTAGAGCCGAAGAGCCGGATCGCCCACCACCAGTCCCCGTCCCGCTCCGCTACCGATGCCGACGCGCAGCGTCAGCTTTCCCGCCGCCTCGGCAGAGTCCTGCGCCGGATGGTTCTCCATCGCCCGGAGCATCCCCCAACCCGCCCGACAGGCCTGCTCTGCCTCTTCCATCGGAAAGAGAGCCTGGAGGGCATCGCCGGTAAAAGATAAAACAGAGCCGCCCCGACGGGCGACAATCTCTATCAGGGTCTCGAAGACCCCGTTCAGTAGTTGATTTAGTCTCTCCGCGCCGATTCGCCCCTGCCTGGCGAGCCGTTCGCCGAGGGCGACAAAGCCTCCCAGATCGGCGGAGAGAACCGTCCAGTTTCCGCTGAGGCAATAATCCTTCGGGCTTTTCGACTTTTCCTCATGAAGAAAGCGGTAGAGGCGCGGCGGAAGAGAGCCGACAATTCTCCGCCGGATTAGCTCCTGCCCGTTGCTGTCTTTGGCGTTTGACATAATCACCCAAAACTGGACATGTAAAGCGGCTATTGCACCGAATCTGTAATCCAGCTAAAAGAGAGGCGGTGGCACGATTGTTGCCGCTGATAACTATAGGTAAACAGGGTGGTTACAAACTACGCAAGAAGCGTGCCACCGTCGTCCCTACGCTTTTTTTCGAGGTGTAATGCAGCGACCGCTGATGAGGCAAGAACACAAAGATCTTCACCAAAAAACAAGCGTATCAGCTTGCAATTTGAGATGTTATAGACTTACTCTCGCCAATTCAAATGCCTACGTCGTCGGAATCAGTACCCGGCGGAATTCCTCCAGGTTATCGATAATCTTCCCGGCGCCGCTAACCACTGTTGTGAGCGGACGATCCACCACGGTTATGTTGAGTCCGGTTTTCTCGTGGAGGAGAGAATCGAAGCCACGGAGCAACGCGCCGCCACCGGCGAGGTAAAGCCCCCGCTCAATCAGATCCGCAGCAGGCTCCGATGGAGTACGCTCCAGGGTTCGATGAACCGCCCGGACAATCGCGCCGAGGGGGTCGCTCATCGCCTGGCGGATCTCCGCCGCCGTAACCTCGATCACCCGGGGTACGCCATCGATGATGTCCCTTCCCCGGATTTCCATCGTTTCTTTACCAATGTCAAAGGCGGTGCCGATCCGCAGCTTAATCCGCTCGGCGGTTTGCTCGCCCACCAGCAGGTTGTAGGTCTTGCGCAGGTACTTATCGATGGACTCGTCAAGCTCGTCTCCGCCGACGCGAATACTGGTGTTGATGACGACTCCGCCCAGGGAGATCAGGGCGACCTCTGACGTTCCACCACCGATATCAACAATGATGCTGCCAATCGGCTTCATCACCGGCAGCGAGGCACCAATCGCCGCCGCCATCGGCTCGTACACCATCAAGACCTCTTTGGCTCCGGCGGCAAGGGCAGAGTCTCGCACAGCGCGCTTCTCTACCTCGGTAATTCCGCTGGGGACGCAGAGCAGCACCCGGGGTCGCGCCAGCTGACGACCGTTGCTCTTGCGAATGAAGTAAGAGAGCATCTGCTCGGTTACCTCAAAGTCGGCGATAACGCCGTCCCTCATCGGACGCAGGGCGCGGATAGACTCCGGCGTACGACCGAGCATTCGCTTAGCCTCTATGCCCACCGCCTTAACCGTGTTACTGCCGGTCAGGGCGACGACGGAGGGTTCGTCAATCACCACGCCCTGGTCTTTGACATAGACCAGCGTGTTGGCGGTGCCGAGGTCGATAGCGATATCGCTGCTAAACAGACCCAAAAACGAACGGATCAATCCCAATGGTGTCCTTTGTGTGTTTAACGGACGCTTACAGCAGAGTATGTCTGATTACTCCGATGATATCTTCCAGATAGCAACCATCATCGGGGCGGCTCCGGGATGATAGTAGGTGTACGGGGTCCCCCGGTAAATTTCATCTTCCGCCCGGAGGGTAATTTCTGAAACTCCTCCATGGAGCCGACCTGGAATATAGAAGGGCATCTCGTCGTACTTGGCATCGGTTATCGCATGATACACGAAGTAATCAACCCCGTTTTCTTCCAGATACTCATCCAGCCTGCCCTGGCTTACATAATCCTGGTATTCATAGTCGTTGACCAGACCGTCAAGGTTAATCGTCCGCCGATCGGAGAAGTAACCGAATATGCCACAGTCTCGCATTGCAAAAATGGCATCGTCCGGGGTGTTGTTTTGAACCCAGACGGCAGCCCGATAGGAATCGCGGATAAACCCCAGATGAAAGCGAGTGAGCGCGAATGCTTGTCCGGCAACGGCAACCACTCCTGCCGCTATGGGTAACCAGCGGTGAAGGACGGATTTTTTCTTAACCAGAAGATTAACCACATCGCCCAGGGCAATCAGGAATATCGGCAATCCTAGCGCGATCAGGTAATAAGAGAAGGGTGCCCATTTGAGAAACAGCAGATAGTATAGCAATTGTCCGCCAGTTCCCCAGGCGAAAATCTTGACTTCCGCAGAGAAAGAACGCCGGCGAATAAAAACCCAGACCAATGAAGCCTTAACTACAACACCAAGCTCCCGATAGAGGATGCTGCCCAGATAAAAGCCGGGAACCGGGAAGGAACTTTTTAGCGAACCGGAGAGGGCGGTCAGGTGACCGAAGGCGAGATAGTTCCACAGCATGTACCCAGCCAGAGCCAGTGCTGCTGGTCCAAATATACGCAGACCACGTCGGAGTAGGTCGGCGAAGGTGCGCTCTGGGCTGCGATCCTTTTTGAGATAGGCGGTAGCGAAGAAAACTCCCGCCGTCAGATGGAGAAAGGCCGTATCGAGCCGGGATAGAAAAATGAGAGCAAGCAGAACACCCACTCCCCACTCTATTCGGGGCGGTGCCTTGAACTTTACCAACTCGTGGCGGTCAGCCAGGCGCAGAGCCGACATCACCAGAGCAAAGGTCAGGGTAATTTCCATTCCCAGATTGAGGGCGTTAAAAATCTGCGGCCAAACACCGGCGAAAACCACCACCAGCCCCGCAGCTTCACCAAATCGCTTGCGAACAAACTGCCACGCCTGATAGAGTCCAAAGCCAAAGAGCAGGATCGTGATTGTCATACCGATATAATATCCGCTGAGCAGTCCCGCTCCCAGCAGATAGGGAATAGTGAGAATCCCCAGCCAGAGCGGATGAAAGCCGTTGGTCTGGTGAAGTTCGTCAAAGGTGAAGCCATCCCCATCGGCTAGATTTCGCGCAATCTCCAAATAATAACCAGTATCATCGTTGGTATAGTGAATCGACACATCCAGGGGGAAGAGCAACACAATGACCAATCGATACAGCACGAAGACTACGATCAATGCCAGAGCTATCTTTGGCATGAAT
>JAIOSI010000229.1 GCA_021107695.1 bacterium | reverse complement strand
ATCGCCGAGGTGAACTCGGTCTCGTCATAGCCAGAGCCATCACGCCTGCGCTCACCATAGGTACCGTCGAACCCAGCATCGGCTCCGAAGTACTGGAGAGCCATACCGACGCGGAGACTCTTGAAGCCGGTATCATAGAGCGTACCGACATCAACCGCCCAGGTCTGCATGGAATACTCGTCAATGGCGGAGCGAATGTAGTTCACGCGACCACCGACAGCAAAACGATCGGTCAGGCGACGGGCGTAAACAAGTCCAACAGCCATGTCGTTGGCGCTGAAGGTACCCAGCGAACCGTCCTGCTGCTCTTGGGTCGTTCTGTCCATATCGCCGTAATCCAGATACTGGAAGGTTACGCCGAAGGTTCCAACCTGGTCGAAGTTGATTGCCGCTGCACCGCTCATCATGCGGGTATCGGCTATCCACTCGTTGTCTTCAAAGAAGACGTCAACACCAGGAACGCGGGAAATGCCAGCCGGATTCCAGAAAGCGATCGACGCATCTGCCGGTCCGGTGGCCACAGCGGCACCACCCATACCGATCATGCGAGGACCGATTCCAATCTTAAGGAACTGGGCGGTCGCGATTCCTGATTTTTCCTGTGCTACCACCGGAATAACTAGTGCCAACACCAGGAGAATTGCCAGGGTTTTAGTCTTCATCACTAACTAGCCCCCTCTCAGGTAATGAGTTCTTCATGCTGAGGGAAATTTCTCTTAGGGTGAACGGAGTGAGGTAAACAATTACCCCCTCCAAGGGTAGGGGCAGACAGATCCACCCCCACCCGACTTTTTTAACTAGAGTCGTTCGCCCATCAGCACGGCGAACTTGCCAACCGAAGTTCCAAGACCTGGAGCTTCTATGTGGTAAACATAAACTCCTGAGGCAACCTCCATGTTGTTGCGTGACTGGAGATCCCACCAGGCAGTTCCGGAGGTTGCATCGTTGTGTTCAATGATGTCAACCAAGTCGCCAGCAATGGTGTAAATACGGATGGAGCAACGCGACGGCAGGTTGGTAAATGCCAGCTTACGCTGAACAATACCGGTGTTGGAACGCTGCTGCCAGTCAACACCACCAACGTAGGGGTTGGGAACCACAAGCACACTGTCCAGAGAATCGTTGTCAGGTACAGTCTCCAGAGTTATGCTGATGTAGTTGGCTCGGACGCCGCCCTCCATGCTCATGTATGGCTGGGTGAGCTTGGTGTTGTAAAGCGGGCTGGCGCCGTAGTCGAAGGCGATCACGGAGTAGTAGTAGGTGAAGTGGTTCTGTGGTGCTTCCGGCTTGGGAACGTCGTAGTCATCGTTTGGCCACTTGTCCCAGAGTGGTTTATCCTGGTAGGTACCGTAACTACCCTTATCGACAAACTCGTAGATCGAGCCGCCGGTGTTGGCAGCAAAGCCCTCACCGTCGTAAGCGTCGGCAAAAATGTCGGCCCAGTTGTTGAGGGTGTTGAACTCCTCATACTGGTCGTTATCGTTGCCTTCGTAACCCGGAGCCTTCCAGGGCTGACCACCTGCTGGCCAATGGGAGGCATCGTTGATGTCTTTATCCCACTGGGTCAGAGTATGACGCAGATAATTCGGTTGGTCACCGTCTCCGTCCCAAGCAGTCAGGTCAGTACCGTCGCCGAGCTGATCGAGGGTACGGGCGCGGTAGATGCGATAGCCCTCGAAGTCAACCTGATCTGCAGAACTGACATCACCCTCAAGCTCCAGGTTCCTGCCAATTTCATACTCAGGGTTGAAGTGGAGGGTAACCTCACGGCTACCGGTTACAACACCACTGAGCAGCGGGCTGGCGGGTGGTGAGAGGACGATCATATCGTCAACCTCATCGCCTTGCTTGGGATCATCGAACTGACCGTTGAATCCCAGACAATCCGTCAACGCCAGGTCGGAGTTGGCACGCAGACCGTTGGCACCATCGCCAATGACATAGACCATCCGGACTTCGAGAACATCGTCGGTCTGCAGACCGCGACCATCGCTGTCAGCAAATGGTCCCATAGAGGGACAAACACGCCAGTCGTAGGCGTTCTCAATCTCTTCGAAGACACCCACATCAGACATGTAAGCAAACTTGTAGGTATCGTCAGCAGGATCGTTATTCTGATCCCAGGAGTGAGAAGCGGTAACGATATACTCCCGCTCTGTTGCCATACCCGGGTTTACGCAGGCACGCAGAACACGAATACCAGCATAACCAGGCTCACCGGGCAGCTCGGTTACGTTGAACATGTAGCCCATGAGTCTGGGAACAGCAATGGTACCCGTGCCATCGCCGACATAATCATCGGCGTAGTCATCGCCGTTGAAGTGTCCCCAGTAGGGCTGGGTATCAGAGCTACCGTCAATTAAGATCGGATAGTTAACGGCATCGTACTCGTCGGGCAATCCGTCCGCTCCGTCTGACCAGGTGATGTTGTTGTAATCATCAATCCCCAGCTCGTTACCATCAATCTCGACCAGATCGTCAAAATACTCCGAGCCAACGTCCATGTCGAAGGCAAAAGCCATGAAGGAGTTTGGATCGAGATCGTTTGTACCGATGTAGCGAATGAAGTAGTTAAAGATAACCCACTCATCGTGACCGGGAGCACCCCACGCCATCGACTGAACCATAATATTCAGGCCGAGTGGATCGTGGTCATCATACCCTCCGGTATCATCAACGTACCAGTGAGCATCCTGATCACCAACCGGTGAAGGAGTCGTGGTACGCCAGAATTCGCTCATCCAGCCAAATTCCAATCCTTCGTGTCTATCAAAGGTGGCGGGGAACTCTGGTTCCGGTGTTGAGACAAGCGAGTCATATATTTCCGACTTCGCTACCCAGTCCGTCTGGTTCTGGAACCACCCCTGGATAACCGCATCACGGTTTCCAAACCAGATGTAGGCATCATAGAGGTAGAACATACTCGAACCCAGTGGCCATTCCATGGTGTTTTCAACGGCACCGTTGCCAATCTCCATATCGTTCTGGACAATCAGCCCAATATTCCCGACTTCGTGGGTATATTTGACCTTATTGGCTGTAGGGATAAACCCACCGCCAATACTGTCTTGCGAGGCACGTGCGTAGGTCAAATCCATACCGCCAACCGCAAAAGCAAGCACGGTAACGGCAAGGATTGTCCCCAGGACACCTAGTGTTAGTTTTAACTTCATGAACAGTCCCTCCCTGAAGTTAGAAATCTGTGGAAGGTTACAAGCAAGGGGGTTGGGGTCGAGAAGACGACCCCAACCAGTGTTAAACTAGAAGGAGAAGCTGACACCACCACGGAACTGGAGTGGCTCGCCATAGACCTCAACGTCATCCCAGGGTCCATTGGGATCGTCGTGGTCTTCGTAGGCATAGGTCCAGTCCTGGTTGTTACCGTCACCTTCATCGGCACCAAAGTTGGTAACGTTCCAGCGATCCATCAGGTTGAATCCCTCAAGGAACAGTCCGATGGTCATGCCACCAAGCTCAAGGGCATAGGTAGCTTTGGCATCCAGCCCCATTGTCCAGGGCATCCGCTTGCTGTTGATTTCTGGCTGCCCACCAGAAGCTGATGGCGGTGAGTAGGGCGTACCAGAACCCACGTTGAAGTTAATGTTCAGCCCAAAGGCCTCGTAGCGGAAGTCGAACATGATGTTGAAGGTGTGGGTGGTATCCCAGTCGAGGAGGTTTGCCTCCAGCGGCAGGTTAAAATCTCTGTAAGCGTACTGATAACCCTGACGCCAGTTTGAAGCCAGTCCTCGAGCAACAGAGTATGTGTAGGCAACCTTGGAGGTGAACCAATCGGTCCAGCGACCATCGAGAACGACCTCTAAACCCTTAACGTTACCCCAGTCGGAGTTCGTGGTGCGGGTGTAGTTGTAGAGTCCTCCCGGATGGTTGTACATCTCAGAGTCGATCTGACCGCTGATGTCTTTGTAGAACACGGTGATATCGCCGAGAATATCGTTGGTGAAGAGGTG
This sequence comes from bacterium, assembly GCA_021107695.1. Classification (GTDB taxonomy): domain Bacteria; phylum RBG-13-66-14; class RBG-13-66-14; order RBG-13-66-14; family RBG-13-66-14; genus JAIOSI01. Next base: position 4,296 of record JAIOSI010000229.1, on the reverse strand, counting down.
CTGTACACCAACCTCGTAGGAGATGGTCTTCTCCGGCTTCAGATCAGGGTTACCAAAGATCGGGTACGCGCCCTGAGGTTTCTCGTAGTTGCTGCGGTACAGGTGACTGAACTGCGGCATCTGGAAGAAGTGACCGTAAGAGAAGTGAATCTTATCCATCTCGCTGATCGGATAGGCGATACCCAAACGCGGAGAGAGCTGATATTTAGGAGAAGCCTCCACCCTGGGAATATCATCAAAGGTCTCGTACTCAGAGTTGGGGTTTGAGTCCTGGGAATCCATGGGATCTTCCGGGTAGTCTGCATTAGGTTCGAAATAGTCGAAACGCAGACCGAGGTTGATAACCATCTCGGAGTAATCCATCTTATCCTGGACGTAAACCGCACCCTGCCACGGGAACACCCGGTACTTATCACCGTAGGTGTTGCCAGACGAGGGCTGACGCTGGAACATCGAGACGTCGTAATACTTGTACTCCAGTCCACCCTTGACCAGGTTGTGCTGGTCAAGCTCTGAGGAGACGTCAAACTTGGCGGTGTTGATGATCTCCTTGGTGGTTTCCCAGTAGCGCATGTCGCCGCCGGTGTAGAACCAGCCGTCGGCACCACTGACCTTGCGATTCGTATCGTAGTCTTCCCACCATTTCATGCCACCGAGGGTATGGTCTTCCCAGGCATCGCCATTGTTCCACTGACGGACCAAGCCACCGTTACCATCATCAACATAGGTGTAATCGTCTTCACCCCAGGTGGTGCCAATGTGGCGCCAGCTGTTGTAGTAGTTACCACGGATGGTGTAGTAGGTGTCTTCACTGACGATGTGCTTCCAGAGGAAGCCAGCCTGGTAGGTATCGCGCCACTGCTTGTAGTAGTTATCGAGGGTGTACTGCCAGCGGACATCGAAGTAACCCAGGGTGCGCTGAGAAAGGGTACCGGAGAAGGTCAGCTGCATATCGTTGGAGAACTTGAAGCGCAGCTTACCCTGGGCGGTGTACTCTTTGCGCGGGTTGGGGACGATGAAGGATCCACCGGTTTCGAAGTACTCTCCGGAGAGGAAGAAGGTGGCAAAATCGGCAATGGGACCACCGATGGCTGCCTCGCCCTTCCAGAGGTTCCCCTGGCGGGTCCTGGTTGTCCAGGTAACTGGGACCTTGTCCGGATCCGGCTCGTAGGTGGAAGCCAGTACCTTTTCGGAGTCGAATTCCTTCGTAGAGCGATAGATCTCCATGGTTCCCCGAAGGGTTCCGTGGAAGCTATCGGTGCTACCAGATTTGGTAACGATGTTAACAACAGCGGACTGGGCGTTACCGTACTCCGCAGAGAAGGTACCGGAGATGATAGACATCTCGGCAATCGCCGTGTTGTTAACCGCCGTGCCGGCAGTCGCATTGATCGGGCTGATGATCGGGATATCGTCCACCATGTAAACGATTTCCGTGGAGCGACCACCACGCACGTGCATAAAGCCGTCATCGTTGACCGCTCCGGCTTCGTTTGCCATCAGGTCGTAGAAGTTATCGGCGGGCAGAGCCTCGATATCTTCGGCGGTGATATAGTCAATCGAGCTGGTATTGTCTCGCTCGATCAGACGACGCTCCGCTGTAACGATGACCACGATACCGGTACCGGTAACATCGGTCGGCTTTTGCATGGTAAAGTTGATGTTACGTCGAACATCGGAGAGGAAGGTAACCTCCGTAACCTTAAAGTCCTGGAAGCCAGCGACGGTGCAAAGCACGTCGTAAACTCCGGGATCAATATCGGTACGGGAATAGTAACCGTCCTCGTCGGTCGTAACAAAGATACTTGTACCCATAATCTTGATGGTAGCCAGTTCAATCGGGACGCCGCTTTCGTCAACGACGGTACCCGAAATCTGAGCTGTGGTACCGGCCAATGCGGGACCGGTCAGCACCAGAACAGCCATCAAGGCAAGGGCTAGTTTCCTGTAGTCCATCCTACCCTCCCTAAAAAGGTTGAGATTTTGGTCTGGGAGATCGAAGTTTCTACTGCGAATGGTTCAGATAGTGGTTCGTTTTTTGTTCTAAAACAGGTGGCTCTGGTACAAAAAGGTTCAATAGCGAACGGTTAAGTCAGTCCGTGCTAACCTCCTCAAAAAACATACTCTTCTGACAGCCATTTCCTTCGTCTAAGAATAAGACCAGTTACCAGCTCGCCCTGCATGAGAAAGTGGCACTAACAACAGCGGTATCTCGTACATAACGCGGATGCCGTCGCTGGATTTGTGTCTGCCCTGTGCTACCAGAAGGTCAAACACACCACCCACTATCTACCCTCAGCACCGTCTTTACGCACATTTGCTTGACATCAAACAAGTTACGCCGACAGCGTCAAAAGGCAGAAAACGCAGCTCTCCCATTCCTAATGCGAGCTTATCCTAAGGTAATACAGTAGCTTTACCGTGTCAAGGAAAATCCCCCAGCGATTTTTTTTGAATCGGCTAGTAGCTCACGAAACCCAGGGTGAGTCGGCAAAAATCCCACGATGATAGCTTTGAATAACTCGACGGAGATGACTTTTCACTGACGGCGGAGGCTGCCGCCCGATCATTGAGCTGTCCGTAACTTTGACGGATACCATTGATTATGAGCCAGTGTCGGTTTCAGCCAAAGCCGAACTCACGAGACAACGGCAAGCCAGGCAAAAATCCCACAGTACAATTCAGCGGTGGCATCTGTTAGCATTGCCTCACTCCCGGTTGGGAGTCGGGGCGTTTTATTTTGCAGACAGCGATTTTCGCATCAACCTTTATAAAGGAGCTTCACCTTGTCCCTCGACTACACCAAACGCAGCCACAGCTGTGGTGAGCTTACCGCCGCTAATCTGGAAACCGAAGTCCTCCTCGCTGGCTGGGTGCGGCAGATCCGCGATCTCGGCGGGCTGATCTTCATCCGCCTCGGCGACCGCTATGGCGAGACCCAGGTGGTCTTCGACCCCGACCACGCCCCCGCCGCGCTGAAGATTGCCGGAGAACTGCATCTGGAGTACGTGGTTTCTCTGCGGGGTCAGGTTCGGCGGCGACCGGAGGAGCAGATTCGCAGTGACGAAACCACCGGAGCAATCGAGGTACTGGGCGATGAACTGGAGATAATTTCCCGGAGCAAGCCGCTCCCCTTCCCGCTGACCGACGAACCAATCGGCAACGAGGAACTGCGCCTGAAGCATCGTTACCTTGACCTCCGCCGCCAGCCGATGGCTGAGATGCTGGAGTTCCGCCATCGCTTCATGCTGATTATCCGCGACTACCTCTCCGCCCGGGGCTATCTGGAAATCGAGACCCCGATCCTGACGAAGTCCACCCCGGAGGGCGCGCGGGACTATCTCGTCCCCAGCCGTCTCTACGAGGGCTGCTTCTACGCTCTGCCCCAGTCTCCGCAGATGTACAAGCAGATGTTGATGGTGGCGGGGGCGGAAAAATATTTCCAGATCGCCCGCTGCTTCCGCGATGAAGATGCCCGCGCCGACCGCCAGGCGGAGTTTACTCAGCTCGACCTGGAGCTTTCCTTCGCCGGAGTCGAAGAAGTAATGGAGGTCAGCGAGGGACTCTTTGGCAAGCTCTGGCAGGAACTGCTGGGGCAGGAGCTGCCCACGCCGTGGAAGCGAATCACCTTTGCCGAGGCGATGAAACGCTACGGCTGCGACAAGCCGGATACCCGCTTCGGGCTGGAGCTAACCACGCTGGACGAGATCTTTGCCGAAACCGAGCTGAAGTTCGTCAACGCCGCTCTGGAGGAGGGCGGCACGGTGCGGGGTATCGTGGTTCCCGGTCAGGCGGCGGCAAGCCGCAAGACCATTAAAGGTTGGGAGACCGTTGCCATGTCCGCCGGAGCTGGCGGGCTGATGTGGGCGAAGTGGGCGCAGGACGGCTTCAACGCCAGCATCAAGAAGTTCCTCACAGAAGACGACATTGCCAAGCTGCGGGAGCTTTCTGGTGCTGGGGAGGGCGATCTGCTCCTCCTCGCCGCCGGAACGAAGAGCCGGGTCAACACCGCCTTGGCTCGGCTCCGCCTGCATCTGGGCGAGGAACTGGGGCTGATTGACGAAAACCGCTGGGACATCCTCTGGGTAACGGAGTTCCCCCAGTTCGAGGAGAGCGAGGACGGGACGATCACCAGCTCGCACCATCCCTTTACCATGCCGCTGGAAGCCGACCAACACCTGCTCGAGAGTGATCCCCTGGCAGTGCGTTCGGCAAGCTACGACATCGTCCTCAACGGGATCGAGCTGGCTTCGGGCAGCCCGCGAATCCACGACGCCGACCTGCAAAAGCGGATCT
>JAIOSI010000219.1 GCA_021107695.1 bacterium | reverse complement strand
TGCTCTTCCTGCCGAGGATATATCGACAGCTGGCGGACGCTTTGGTGCGCCGTCGACAACGGTTGCGCAACGATCCTGTTGACCCTGACAACATTGTCGTCAACTGGATGGACGAGGGGCGGATTGACGATGTTCTGGAACCACACAAAGATAGTGATGGGTAGGGTCTAACAGGAAATACGCGGATATTGTAGCTATACAAAGCGGGGAGCTGCCGATGAGGCAATCCCCGCTTTTGTTTTCTGAAATTTCTTACGCCTTTGCCGTCTCCGGCATCAGGCGTGGAGTAAATGGCGGCGAGCGCAACCCCTCTGCCAGGTGGGCGCAGTCGTTGAAGGCGGTCAGGTAGGGATGCCCGTTATGCCAGGCGATCTTGGTCAGCGAAGCGTTATCCAGCCGGAAGCGTACCTTTCCGTCGTTAGGAATGCCCAGCACCACGGCGAGGAGCTGCGAGAGGATTCCTCCGTGACTGGCGATGAGAATCCGTTCATCCGCAGTCGCAAGCAACTCGTTCCAGACGGTCTCGGCTCGGTTGTAGAGGTCGAGTCGGGACTCTCCACCGGGGAAGCGGTACTCGCCGCGCAGGTACTCATCGCTGGAAAGCTCCTCGGCGTACCGCTGACGGAACTCGTCAAAGGTCAGCCCGGAGGCAATACCGAGGTCTATCTCCAGCAGCCCTTTGTGAACGACCGCTTCCGGCAGTCCCCGCTTTCGCGCCGGAGCCAAGGTGGCGGCGACCCGACCCGACGGTGAGCGGAAGATTCGGTCAACCTCCAGCCTGGTCAATCGCTCGGCGACGGCACTGGCCTGTTCCAGCCCGCGCCCGGAGAGGGGATAGTCGAGATGCCCCTGAAGAATGCCGTTGAGGTTGGCTTCGGTCTCGGCATGGCGGAGGAGGTAAAGCTCGTTCATAGATTCCTTAATCAAAGAGGTTTTCCCGCAGCAGGTCAAACAGCTTTCGGGTTAACGTTTCGTCTGGTTGCTCCTGTTTCTTCGGAGTATGACCGATGGCGAAGCCGATCTCGGAGGGTGTCGAGACGAAGGTTGGCAGGCAGGTCTCCGGTAGCGACTCCTGCCAGCCATCCAGATAGACAGCTCCGCTGAGGTTACGCTGCTCCGCGAACCCAGCCAGCTCCGCCGGGGAGTAGTGCTGCACAAAGCCTCCGAGGCGGAAGCTGCCACTTGCCGCCCAGAGAACGCCGTCGCCCTCTTCGGCAAGCTCGGTCAATTCCTTAGTCAGGCAGCGATTGGTCGTTCCGAAGGGACGGGGGGTAATTCCAACGGCGAGCAGTTCTTCGCCGATTCGCCGCCCGTCGCGCAGGGTCAGCGACTGTCCTCGGCAGAGCCAGACCTGTTTGACTCCCTGAAAGAAGTTGAGGAGTGAGGCTGGCGGATCAGTCAGCAGGATTGGCTGACCCTTGCCCAGGTCGTACTGCTCCGTTAACAGGAGCCTGGTTAGCGGAGCCAGTCGCTCAACCAACGGCTCGCCCAGAAGCTGCTGACCCCACAGGGTCGCCTCGGCGACGGATTCCTCCAGCCCCGGTCGGGCGGCTAATCGACAAAGAGCGGACACCAGCCCACCAGGGAGCCGCATCAGCTCTGGCTGTTCGGTTAGTAACCGCTGACGGATGGCGTTCACGCTGGGCGGATAGCTAGCCATCGCTCTCCAGCAGGCATGCCGAATAGAAGAGTGGCAGGAGTAGCTCGTGGGGACCGATGATGTAGCTGCCGTCGCCGGGACTGGGACGGCGGACGACATTCTCCAATGCGCGGTACTGCCGGATGAAGTCGAAGACCGCTGTGGTGAAGCGTCCCTTCATGCCGAGGTTCCGAGCCACGGAGACTGCCTTCAGGAAAACCTCTGGCAAAATCACCGCCGAGCCAATGTTGAGGAAGCAGCCGCCGAGTTCATCGCTCTCTCCGCTAAGTTGCTTTACCCGATGACAAAGGATGCGGAAGTCGCGGAGGCTGCTCTCGCCGATTGCCCCGCCGTCGCAGTTTGGGTGCATGTGGACGATGTCGGTACCGAGGGCGACATGAACCGTAACCGGAATGCTCATTGAATGAAGCTGTGCCAGGACGCTGATGCTTGCGTTTTCACCTTCAAGGGCGAGTCGCCCCAGAGCCTCGCCAGCACCGATTCCTTCCCGGATTGCCAGCCGGAAGCCACCGTTGACCAGTTCCGCCGTCTCCGCGCTCATCCCAAAGCGTCCGTTGGGAAGCTGCTCCGCCACATCTTCGGAGGTCTTGCCAAAGTGTGCCAGCTCCAGATCGTGGATAACGAAGGCTCCGTTGACCGCCAGGCAGTCGAGCAACCCATCCCGCGCCAGGGCGATGAGCAGTGGTCCCAGACCAACCTTGACCAGATGCGCTCCGGCGGCGTAGATAAGCGGGTAGCCCCGACGCTTTGCCGAGGCTACTTTTTTCGCAAGCTCCCGCACCGTCTTCACCGACAACAGGTTCGGTAATCTCTCGAAGAGAGCAGTCTCCTCCCGACTGGGTGGAGTTACCAAGTCGCCCAGCGTTACCTTGCTCGCTCGCTGGGCAATCGACTGGGTAGTAATAGCAGAGAGGTCAATTTCCGGATAGGGCATCGAAACCTTTGAAGTGTGAGTTACCTATAAAATACGCAATCAGACAAGGGGGTTTTAACCCCTAACCTAACTTATGGCGTACCCCAACCCCGCAAGGGGCTGAAGCCCCTTGTCTCCCCAACTACCGAGAGGAGAGGGAGTCAGCGTGATGCAATGCCTGGCTGGCTAGTCTGGCTTTGGTCCCCAGACACCGCCTCCGTCGCCTCCGTCGTCATCATCATCGTCGTCGGAATCGTGATCCGGGTCTGGTCCCCAAACTCCACCGTCGCCGTCGCTGTCATCATCGCCGTGGTCGTTATCGGAGTTGGAGCTACAGAAGATGCCAATGAAGATATCTATCAGCAGGCAGCCATCGTCGTCATTATCAACAGAATCGGAGTCCGAGCCAGAGCCGGGTCCCCAGACACCATCGTCGTCATCATCGTCGTCGTCGTCCGAATCGGAATCACCGGAGCCGGGCCCCCAGACATCGTAGCTGGGGCTGCCGTTCACCGCCAGAGCGAGGGAGAACGTTATGAGAAGAGCGAGAATCGTCAGTCGTTTCAACATGGTGGAACCTCCTGGGTGGGCTTGATCGATTGCTCAAGTATAGCCGGAGATGTAAGGTTTTTCTAGAACTTCAGGGTGTAGCTGAGTCGGTGGAGGTAACCCAGCGGCTCCTGGGGGACGAAGGCGTAGTCCAGCCCGCCGACGATGATGTCGGAGAGTTCGTCAAGACCGATCCCCAGACAGAGACCAGACCAGGAGTCAT
>JAIOSI010000241.1 GCA_021107695.1 bacterium | reverse complement strand
GGGCGAACACAAGGTTCGCCCCTACGCAGGTTTCTGAACAAACGCAAGGTCTTAAAAGGTTCACATGAATAACACCGTCCTTCAGGCGCGGGGAATTACCAAAGAGTTCATCGACGGCGAGCAGAAGCTCCACGTGCTGCGCGGGGTTGACCTGACCCTCAAGGCTGGTGAGACCATCGCCATCGTCGGGGACTCCGGCTCTGGCAAAAGCACCCTGCTGCATATCCTCGGCTGCCTGGCGCGCCCGACGGAGGGCGAACTGACCCTGCTCGGTAAACGGGTGGAGTCTGCCAGCGATGGCGAGCTGACGAAGGTGCGCTCTAATGACCTGGGCTTCGTCTTTCAGATGCACTACCTGCTGCCGGAGTTCAACGCTCTGGAGAATGTCTCGCTGCGACTGCTGGCAGCGGGATTAAAGCCAGAAGACGCACGCAAACAGGCGCAGGAGCTTCTGGAACGGGTCGGTCTGGGTGAGCGGCTCGGTCATTCTCCGCTGAAGCTCTCCGGTGGTGAACAGCAGCGCGTCGCCGTGGCACGGGCGTTGGTCGCCAACCCGAAGATTGTGCTGATGGACGAGCCGACGGGAAACCTCGATCAACAGACCAGCGATCGCCTGCTGGAGCTGGTCTTCTCCCTGGCGGAGGGGCTGGGTATCAGCTTTTTGATCGTTACCCACGACAGACAGCTGGCACAACGGGCAGACCGCTACATGACGCTAACCGAGGGACAGCTTAGTTCCTGACCGTCGTTAATCGGAAGGAATCTCATGTTTGACATAACGGAGTTTATCGGTGAATCGGCGATCACCCTCCTCGTTTTCATCGTCTTCCTTCGCTACATCCTGCGGGAGCGACTCGACGAGAACCTGACCACCCAGATCACCCTCATCGGGCTGGTCGTCGCCGTCGGTGGGATCTTCATGGCGACCTACGGCAACTGGGTCTTCCGATTCCCCTGGTGGCTGCGCTATCCGATTCCACTTCTAATCACCCTGCTGCTGCCGCCGCTGTATTTCAAAATGAATCGCGACGAACTGTGGAGCTATCTCCTCCTCGGCGCGCTCACGGTGCCAGCGGTACACTTCGTCTTTGTCTTCTTCTTCGGCTGGTCCGGCTACCTCCACTTCGTAACCTTCCCCTCCCTCTGGGAGATGATCGGCTAGGTGAATGAGGCTGGAATGAATGAACGCTCACAGCTCTGTGAAATCTGCGCCGAACACCGGGCGGTGGTGGTTCATCTCTCCTCCGTTGGTGAGGAGAGCCGCCTCTGCGACCGTTGTCTGGAGATGGTGGTGGCGCATTCCGCCGCGCCGCGCTTTGGTGCCTGGCAGAACGACCTCACCAGCCCCTTCACGCTGAACCGCACGCCGCTCTCGATGGTGGTGCAGCTTTCTGATCCCGTTAAGAAGCAGAGCTGCCCCGCCTGCGGTAAGGGCTGGGCGGAGTTCACAAAGTCAGAGACCCTCGGCTGTCCCACCTGCTACGCGACCTTCTCCGACACCCTGAGCAAAATCTACGGTTTCCTCAACCGTCCGGGGTTTACGTCGTAACATTGTAGGGGCGGAACTCGTCCACGGGGCTGGGTGTGAGGGGTGAACTAATAAAGGGCGCAGCACGCTGCGCCCCTACGGTGCGTATTTACGATATTTTCAGGTTTCCCGACCGAAGGTCGGTCTTGTGATGCAATGCACAGCGTTGCCGCCCCTACTGAACCGGATTCAACATCCCGCCTTTTACCCATGAACCCATCCCCCTCAGCATCTGAGCTTCTCAACCGACCACCGGCGTGGCTGGTTGAGGGCAGGGCGATTCACCGCTTCCGGCGGATTACCTCGGCACGCAACCTTGCCAAGCCGGGGCGATTCCGCCCCTCGTCAACGGAGCGGGTCGTCCTGCGGGCGCGGCTGGCTCCTCTACTCGAACTGCTGGGAGAATCCCCGCTTCACGTTGAAATAGACTCGCCTAAAAAGGCGCAGTGGTGGGCGGCGTATCTGCTGGAACAACCGTTCCGCCTCGGCAGTCAGCTCTACCTCTCGACGGAGCTTGATCGCTGGCTGGTGCTGACCGGGGACGATCACGCTCGCTTTAGCGCAGTTGAGAATGGCGAAGCGGCGGAGCAGGCGAGTCATACAATTGATGAGTTCGAGGAACAGTTTGAGCAGATTGGCGAACCAGCCCACAGCAAGCTCTTTGGCTACCTGACCGCCTCGCCCAAGCTGGCAGGTCTCGGTCGGCGCGTTGAGAGGCTGCTCCAACTGCCGCTGCTCTCGGCGACGGATTATCTAGACAAGGTTCTGGCGGCGGTTACCCAGTTTGGTTTTAACGGCAGGCTCGTAAATCCCCCCGGCTCCGCCCTTTACCTCTTCGGCAATCTAACCGCCCAGGGCTATTCGCGGGAGGAGCTACACTTTCAGGCTTTTCAGGTAGAGGGTATCCTTTCAAGAGCGGAGGAAGCGGCACGACGACAGCTCCTCGACCAGCGGCGGGAGTGGCTCCTCGACCAGATCGGACGGGGGCTGGGGCTGCTGACCAACGCCCGCCTGCTGGAGAAAACCGAGGCGGCAACCGCCCTGACCTGGCTAATTCTGGCTCAGGAGCTTGAGCTGGAGTCGGCGGATTTACCCCCGCGCGGTCAGCTTCTCCGGCAGCTCTGGCTGCTGCAATCACCGCTTGCCAGCAAAGAAGGTAAGGACGAAGAAAAGCCCTCCCGAACACGGGCGCGGCAGCTGCGCGAGGAGCTGTTTGGTGGGAAATAAATCGATTATTGAACGAGGGTACGGCACGCCGTGCCCCTACAGATTGACGATGCTTGCTGGAGGATGATTTTCGGGCTATACTGTCCAGTGAAGGGTTTCGCGGGAGCGGGACAGGTTCAGCTTGACAGAGAAAAAACCTCACCGTGCCATTCCGGCGCAGTTCGGTGATTTTGAGAACACCGCCCCATGAGCCGAAGACTCCGCCACCGCCTGACTTTATGCGACTTAGTGAATAACTGGCACTAATTTTGCTGGGGTAACAGGCGAGTAGAGCTATCAAAAAAAACTGTTTTGGGCACGGCACGCCGTGCCCCTACGTAGGAAGACTTCTTTTTAGCCGTGATGAACTGTTGTCTTTGGCAATTACCGTTTTGTATCACCATGAGACCTTGTGCATAACTCGATGCTTTTGACTGTTCGCCTGTTAGGGAGGCTGCCGCTAGGTTGTTTGTATTACTGTAATCATGGCGAATATTTATGGTTACAGGACTGTAGCGATTATCAGCCAAGCCGGACGTGCGCAGCAAAGGTACCTATGCAAAAGTCTCACCATCTCTGAAGACCTGGAGAAAAATGTTAGATAAGTTTACACCACGCACCCGCCGAGTGATCCTCTACGCGCGGGAAATCGCCCGGAAGCTGGGATCCAGCCGCCTGGGAACCGAGCATCTGCTGCTGGCTCTGCTGGAGGAGGGCGACGGAGTCGCCGCCTACATCCTCAAGCGGATGGGGCTGCAGACCAGCCGGATTCGCCAGGAGCTGGAGCAGCTTGAGGAGCCGAACTTCGAGCAGATTACCAAGCTCCCCGGCGACGAGAATGTTCCCTTCACCGCCAACGCCAAAGAGGCGATGCGGCAGGCGTTCCTCGTTGCCGGAGAGATGGGCTATAACTACATCGGCACCGAGCATCTGCTGCTGGGAGTTCTGCGGGTGAAAGGCACGACCGCCACCATCCTGCTGGAGCTGCTGGAGATCAAGCCGGAGAAAATCACCGTGGAGGTCGTCAAGATGCTCCAGGAAAACCGGCGCAGCGAGCCGCCGCCCCGGCGCAAGGGCAAAGACGCTCCGGGGAAAGAGGGCAAGGGCGAGTCCCTGGTGGCGGAGTTTGCCACCGACCTCACCGCTCTGGCGCGCGAAGGAAAAATCGACCCGGTGATCGGGCGCAACGTAGAGACCGAGCGGCTGATTCAGATTCTCTCCCGCCGGAAGAAGAACAATCCGGTGCTGATCGGCTCTCCCGGCGTGGGCAAGACCGCCATCGTCGAGGGGCTGGCACAGCGCATCGCCGACGGTCTGGTTCCACTGACCCTGGCTGGTAAGCGGCTTATTTCTCTGTATTTATGAGCCGTCGTCGCCGGAACCAAGTATCGGGGACAGTTCGAGGAACGCTTCCAGGGCATCATCCGCGAGATCAAAGAAGACGGCAAGATCGTCCTCTACATCGACGAGCTGCACACCCTCGTCGGTGCTGGTGGAGCCGAGGGTGCGCTGGAGGCTTCCAACCTCCTCAAGCCAGCTCTGGCTCGCGGGGAGATCCAGTGCATCGGCTCAACGACTCAGGACGAATACCGCAAGTATATCGAGAAGAACGGCGCGCTGGAGCGACGCTTCCAGTCGGTTCTGGTTGACCCGCCGAATATCGAAGAGACCCTGGCGATCCTCCACGGTCTGAGCGAGAGCTACGAGAAGTTCCACCACGTCGATTACACCGAGGAAGCTCTGGAGACCGCCGCCCGGCTCTCCGACCGCTACATCTCCGACCGCAACCTTCCGGACAAAGCGATCGACATCATCGACGAAGCTGGCAGCAAGGTGCATTTGACTGTGCTGACCCCACCGCTGGAGCTGCGTCAGATGGAGGCGGAACGGGCGAAGATCCGCGACAGCCATCCCCTCGCCGGGGAGGGCTACGCCGATAAACTCCGCCTGCGGGCGATCGAGCTGGATCGCCTCGACCGTGCCATCACCCTGCGCAAGCACCGCTGGGAGCAGGAGATGGAAGAGAAGCCCGGACTGGTGGATGTTGACGATATCATGGACACCATCAGCCGCTGGACCGGGATTCAGCTTACCCGCCTTGCCGAGAGCGAGCAGCAGAAGCTCCTGCGGATGGACGACGAACTGCACCGCTGGGTCGTCTCGCAGGACGAGGCGATCAACGCCGTAACTCGTGCCATCCGTCGCTCCCGCGCCGGGGTGCGGGACTCCCGCAAGCCGATCGGCTCCTTCCTCTTCCTCGGACCAACCGGTGTCGGCAAAACCGAGCTTGCCAAGGCACTTGCCAGCTTCCTCTTCGATGACGAGAACGCCATCACCCGCATCGACATGAGCGAGTACATGGAGAAGTTCTCCGTCTCCCGGTTGATCGGCGCGCCGCCGGGCTACGTCGGGCATGAAGAGGGCGGACAACTCACCGAGAAGATCCGTCGCAAGCCTTACTCCGTGGTGCTGCTCGACGAAATCGAAAAGGCACACCCCGATGTTTACAGCCTGCTGCTCCAGCTCCTCGACGAGGGTCGCCTGACCGACTCTCTGGGGCGCACGGTCTCCTTCCGCAACACCGTGGTCATCATGACCAGCAATCTCGGCACCAAGGAGATCAAAGACATCAACGCCATCGGCTTCGGCTCCAAAGCCACCGACGACCAGCACGCGGCGATGAAGGACAAGGTGCTGGCGGAGGTCAAGAAGCGGTTCAACCCAGAGTTCATCAACCGCCTCGACGAGACCGTGGTCTTCCAATCGCTTACGAAGGAAGACCTCCGCGAGATCGCCGGACTCCAGCTTCAGCTTATCAAGCACCGCCTTGCCGAGCAGGCAATCGCCCTGGACTTTACCGAGGCGATTATCGACCAGATCGTCGAGGAGGGCTACGATCCCAAGTTCGGCGCGCGACCTATTCAGCGGGCAATCCAGAGACTCGTCGAAGACCCCCTCGCCGAGGAGCTGCTCCGCAACAACATCAACAGCGACGACCTCGTCCTGGTGGACTGGAACGGCGAGAAGACTATCTTCACCCCCAGGCCGCTGCCAACAACGGTCTAGCGGCGGGTCGAAGTTCATCACATAACATAGGGGCGCAGCGTGCTGCGCCCTTTAACGAATCTAAATAGGGCGAACCTATGTGTCCGTCCTTCGCAACAAATAGCCCTCTCCCCCCTTGGGGGAATAACCCGACATTCTCGACTTGACAACTAGGTTTTATGTTGATAAACTATGTTCATGGTCGCTGACAATCCTGCCAGCCGCCTGAATCTCAACGTAACGGGACCACCGACAAATGGAGGAAACATGAAATATCTGACCATTCTCCTGGCATTGCTCTTTGTGATGCCCGCCCTCGCCGACTTCGTTTACATCTGCGACGATTACGAGGCTGATATTGCCGACATGCAGGTTTACGTTTGCGATGACACGGACTACGAGCTGGACCTTGAAGATGCCACAATCTTCCTCACCAGCTATCCAACCGAAGCCGAAGGCGATAGCGAAATCTGGTACATCGTTGAACATCCCTACTTTGCCGATTACAGCATCCTCCTCACCGAGGAACTGGTCGATGCCGACGCATGGGTCTACTTTATGGACTGGGATGACTAGACACCAGCTTGGTCTTTAGGCTACTGGAGCGAGCCGCTTCTATTCTTTAAAGGTCGGCTCGCTTCCTGTTTTTATACTGAGTCTTCAAAATATCTGGGCGGCAGATTGACGAAAAGATAAACTCCTGCTATAGTCTTTCAACGGTTTGTGGAGTGTTCCGCGGACCTCCTGATTCCCAACCACCGACACATGGAGGAACTATGAAATACCTCACCATTCTCCTGGCATTGCTCTTTGTAATGCCAGCCCTCGCCGACTTCGTTTACATCTGCGATGACTACGAAATTGAATACGCGGACTGGTTTGTTTATGTCTGCGACGATGACGAGTATGCGGCGGACATGGAAGACTCCACCATCTACCTCACCGTAGAAGATGCTGATGCCGCCGTGGACGATGAGGAGATCTGGTTCCTCGTTGATGATCCCGACTATGCCGATTACTTTGTTTACATCACTTACGATCCGGAAGCCGCCGACGAGTGGGTTTACTTCCTGGACTGGGACGAGTAGGCGAAGCTCAGATTATTGAAGTGCCGAGGCGAGCCGATTCTGTAGAATTGGTTCGCTTTTTATATTTAACAAAGGGCAGCCACAGGAGGTTTCTCCTGCAACGTCAAATCACCCGTAGGGGCGGT
>JAIOSI010000043.1 GCA_021107695.1 bacterium | reverse complement strand
GGACTGCACTACCGCGCCAGGCAATGATAACTCCCAGCAGGAAGCCGAGGTCGTACCAGCCGCCGTTGTTAAAGACTTCGTAAACCTTGACACTCTCATCGAAGAGCGAGATAACGAAGGAGACGAGGTGAATAAAGCCATGCCAGAGTCCAGCCAGAAAACCAGCGGGTTCCAGCATTCCCCAGCGGTCTGTATCGCCAGCGGTGCAGCTTGTCAGAACCAGCAGGGCGACAATCACAAGGAACAGCGGGAGCTTACGGTTTATTCCATTCATTAGCATCACTCCCCCCTTAGTCCCTCGCGAAAAACAAGTAAAGGCAGCCTCCACGAAGGGGCTACCCTGATTCTACCTATAACCACACCAACCTCTGTTGGAGCAGGGGCGGCAACTGCCACCTCCCCGCGACACAGCGGCTGAGACCCAGAAAGGCATCGTAACAGGACTACCGACGGACAGCATGAGATACCAACCTCCGGATGTACGTACAATCCAGTCCAACGGTCGAGGAGTATAAGCCGCACTCATCGGAGTGTCAAGCCCTATTTATGGATGCTCTTACCTACCCCTAACCAGTTTGAATAATCGTGGTTAAAGAAAGAGAACCTTGATAATTCCCCAGGTGATCTCCTCGATGCTCACATGGTCATCGCTGGTGATGCTGTGGTTGCTCATGTAAACCGGATTACCCGGATTTCCGTCTCCCTGTTGCCAGGTTCCGTTGGGATCAAGCAACTCCACCCCGTTGGTTATTCCACCATTGTCCGAATCCAGGGCAGCCAGGGTTGGATTCCAGTTCCTTCCCAGATCGTAGTATTTCTGACCGAAATCAGTGAGGGAGGAGTAGCTTCCACTGGGATGACAGGCGACACAACTCAACGTGGTGCCAAAGGGAATGCGCTGATTGTCGTAAGAACGCGCCGAAACGATAGCAACGAGAATCAGGACAATGAACAGGATACGCTTCATGGTTATTTTCCTCTGAACATGGGGAATGCCGTTGACGGACTATACCGCCGAGTGGGGCGGAGTCTAGCACATTCGATAACCTAATACCAGTCAATTGCAGATTACGGCGAGGCGGCGATGCTCTCCAGAATCCCGCTGATGGGGATCCGGGGGATGATGAACTCGCTCATGTCAACGAAGCTGGAGATGAGCAAGTTGAAGAAGGAGAAGCCAGTATCGACAATGTGAATCTCCAGGGTGAGCTTCTGATGCTTCAGGGTCATCTGCACCAGCTCCGGCTGCTTGTAAACGTCGCCTCCAAGGAGGTTGCGCACCTGGGTAATCGAGGGGTTACTGTCGGTGGGATCGAGGAAGAGGAGGAGTCGATCCACGACCTTACTGCCGATTTTGGTGATGTTGACCGCGCCCTCGACATCGAAGTTACGAATCAAGTCAAAGCCCCGTCCGGTAAAGCGCAGGACGCCGTTAAACTCCGACTCCTCGTTGACCTCCAGCCCCTCGATCAAGCTGCCGACATTGATTCCGCCGAAGAGCAGGGTGAGGCGGTAGGTCGGTACCAGCTCGGTCAGCCCCAGGTGGATTTCTCCGGTAATCCGCCCGTTGAGGGTGTTCAGCCCCAGCTGCCAGATGTGCAGCCCACCGTTGGCGATTTCCCAGGTCAGTTCCAGGTCGTCAATCCGCTGGTCGGAGACCCGAATCTCCTTGACAAAGAGGTTGGGCGGCGGATTGAGCGGATTGAAGAGGTCGTAGCGACGCTCACCGAAAGGCGAGGTTTCGTCATCTTCTGAAGCGGGCAACGGCAGCGGCTCCTCGGCATGGACCGCCTGTTCGATGGGTAGCTCACCCTCCAGTCCGCTAATCGCCAGATACGGTCCCTGGCGCAGGTTAAGCTGGTGAAAGCGCAGCCCTCCGCTGATTCGCAGCAGTTCATCGCCCTGAAGTGGTCCACGCAGGGAGAGCTTCAGCCCGATCATTCCCGAAGCCTCAATGAACTGCTCCAGAACCCTGAGCGGCGAGCCGATCGATCCCAATCTCAGAGAGAGGTCGAGAGCCGTCCAGGGATTGTCGAGCAGCGACGACACCGCGCCGATGAGACCAACCCGGAAGTCCAGCGAGCTGACCCCAGCTTCTAATTCGTGAATCTGAAGCTCGTTGAGGTTGCTCAGGCTGGCGTTGAGGTTCAGGCGGATCCCGCTAAGCGGCATCGGCAGAGGCAGGTCGTAGTTGACGGCATCGATGGTGGAGGCTAGCTCGACCTCGCCGGAGCCTCGCTCCAGTGCAAGGTGCAGTTCGGAGTTCAGCCCCTCCACACCGCCAGAGGGTAGTCCGATATTACAGTTTTGGAGTCGGAGGATCAGGTCGGTATTCACTCCACGAGCCAGCAGCAGCGGCTCTGGATTAGCCAGCACTCCAGCGGGAAGCTCCACAAAGCCATCGAGGAGTAGCCGTCCCTGGGGGAGAACCGTGGGCAGGGCGACCATTCCGACGGGAACCAGTCGCAGGGCGGATTCCAGATCCACTGCCAATTCATCAATGGTCAGCCGCAGACCGCTTTGCCCAAAGCCACGCAGCTGCACCGCTCCGTCGAAGGAGACTGCATCGGCGAGGCTGAAGCTCAATCCGGTGAAGTCGAAGTTCCCTGTACCGGGCGTTGCCGAAACGACGGTATCCAGCGAAAAACCGGGGAGGGTCAGCGGTAGCTCCGCTGAAAGGCTTGCCACCTGCTCCGCTGAAGCGGACAGCAGCAGACCCGCCGTGCTTTGCGTCGCCGGGTCAACGACCCCGTCCAGAGCGAAGGTGATGCCATTGGCACGATAGTCCCCAAAGCCAGCCTCGGCGACTCTGAGGTCAGCTCCAAGCTCCAGAGGCGAAAGGGCGAACAGAGGATTAAAGTCTTCGCTGGCGAGATCATCCAGCGCGATGGAGGAGGCAAGACGGAACGTACCGTTAAGTCCCTGAAGTGAGGCGGAGGCTTCACCCACGGGCATTTCGACCCCGACCTCGGTAAAACTCAGGGTCGAAGAGAACTCTGCCCGTTCCGGCTGTAGTTCTTCACTCAGGTCGAGGGAAAGCGAGAGCGAGCCGTCAATTTCACCGCCAGCCTGAAGCGGCGGGAGCAGCGCCGACAGATCGGCTACCAGCGGTGCAAGAGAGATGTTTAACTCTTCAACCTCCAGCTTCACGCCGGGCTGCGGCTCGCCCATGACAACATCGGTGGTGAATCTTGTTGACAGATAATCGCCCAGAGCCAGCCGGTTCATCACCAGCGAGAACTCCTGCTCGGCGAGGTTGGCATCGAAGAGTAGCTCCATCGCGAACTCACCCATCGGTGCAAAGGCAAGCGGCGCGGTAAGGTCAATCCCAGCGGCATAGAGATTGAAGCTGCCACTGGCTCCCGTCGGGGGAATCTCACCGAGCGGCGCCTGCACCCGAAGGTCGAAGGATAAGTCCTCAATCTGCCCCGCCAGCGTCGGTTCCTCAGCCGAACCCATCCGCAAACTTACCAGACCGGGTTCTTTGTACAGGCGCAGGGCAAAGCTGTCCGGGTTGGCGGTGTCGAAGCTCTCCATCTCCACATTAAGGTTATCCAGCTCGGCGGATATCCCATCCCGCACCAAGACCGCGATCTCTCGCAGGGCAATCTTCGAAAGCCGCACCCGCACTGGCAGCGATTCCCAGTTGAACGGTTCGTCGTCGTCCTCTTCCTCGGACGGCGGGACTAGATGCTCCAAATTCCAGCCCAGACCGGGCTTCTCAATCAGGTTGACCGACAGCCCCTCTGCCTCGGCGACGTTGATGAATATCTCACCGGCACCGAGCAGCTCGCCGAGGTCGTAGTACAACACCAACTCATCGAGCAGCACCGCTGGTTCGCTGTCGAACTCCGGGCTGGAGAGGATTCGCAGATCTCGCACCACCAACCCGACGAGGGGCGAGAGGTAAACCTGCCCAAGCTCAACTTCGCCGAGCAGCTCGCCGTTGACTATCTCAACGACAAGTTCCTTGAGTCTCTCTGGCGGGTAGAGCAGATGAAAAATCGCCCCGGCGAGGATAACCAGGGTGATGACTCCGGCAACCAGCGAAACCAGCCCGGTGGAGACCCAGCGTCCGATGGTTGTTAAAAGATTTGAAGTGGATTGCGCCATTAGCTCATTTGAAGAGATTTTTTGGTTAACTCACCGTTGTTTCGTGCGTCCGGCTTTGGCTGAAGTCGATAGTAGCCTGTAATCAATGGTATTTGCTAAAATTATGTACAGGACAACAATTGGGCGGCAGCCTCCGTTGTTGGTGAAAAGTCATATCCGTCGAGTTATTCAAAGCTCTCTCAACAAAGACACACGGGTAACTTTAGCAGAACGACCATCGGTTTACCATAGCAAAAAAGGGCGAAGACAAGCTTCGCCCCTACAACATCAGGAATCAATTTACAGCACTATGCTGACTACGAACCGCTTTGGCTGGTGAAGCTGAAGAGAACGATCAGTCCCACCGTAACTGCGGTAACGATGATCGGCTCCAGAATCGGCATTTCGTCGGTTACCGGGGCAACAGGTCCGATGTCGGCGTAGCGGGTGTCAATCAGGTCTTCAGCGGCGGCAGAGGAGACGACATCTTCGTACTGACCCTCGACGGTTCCGACCCAGGAGTAGCCACTGCCATCGGAGCTGGGAACGCGAACATTGACCACGGGCACGGCGTTGCGGCGGATGCTTCCGCCGACACGGGAGTAGATAACCCGACAGTCAACCACGCGATAGGAGAGGGTTCCGGGGGTAACCTCGCCGGAAGAAGTGGGAGGAGGTGTGGGTTCCGGCTCGTAACCTTCCATCTCCTCGTCATATTCTGCTTTGTACTTCTCTATCTCTTCCTCGCTCATACCAGAGTAGTCCGGCTCTTCGCGTTCGCGGGTCGCACCGCCATTACCAACTGGTGCGAAGCTGCCACCACTGCTGTCTCCTCCACTACTACTATCACCAGAGCTGCCGGAGACTGTACCAGCCACGTAGCCACGGCGTGCCAGAACGCTAAGGAGTTCATCCTCGAAGAAGTTAGGCAGGAGAGTTGGGCTATCTTCGTCGACGGGGGCGAGGTTCTCGACATCCTTAACCAGTCCCATCTCCATCACGGAGAGGCGAGCTACCTCAGCG
>JAIOSI010000260.1 GCA_021107695.1 bacterium | reverse complement strand
AAAGAATACCGAGAACAGACCGGCGCGTTGAAGACCACTCTCGATCAGCAGCAGAGCTTGATCAGCAAACTAGACACCGAGACAGGGCAGCTCCTCGATGCCCTCAAGCGACCCTCGGTGCGGGGACGCTGGGGCGAGGTTACCCTGAAACGGCTGGTCGAGCTTTCCGGCATGAGCAGCTACTGCGACTTCACCGAACAGATGACGGTGGAAGGCGAAGATGGGAAGCTCCGCCCGGATATGGTGATTAACCTGCCCAACGACCGGATGCTGGTGATCGATGCCAAGACCTCTGCGGACCATTACCTCAAGGCACTGGAAACCGAGGATGGTGATGAGCAGCAACGAGAGCTGAAGGAGTTTGCCCGCACCGTTAAAGACCGAATGAGGGAGCTGGGCAAAAAGGACTATTGGAAGCGATTCGAGCGTTCACCGGAGTTCGTTATCCAGTTCCTGCCCGGCGAGTCCTTCTTTGCCACCGCCCTGGAGCATGATCACTCCCTGATCGAGGCAGGCTCAGAGGCTGGGGTAATGCTGAGTTCCCCGCTGACCTTGATGTCGCTGCTGCTGGCGGTGAAGCAGGGCTGGAAAGAGGAAGCCTTGCAGGAGAACGCCAAGGAGATTGCCGCTCAGGGACGGGAGCTTTACAATCGCCTCTACACTATGACCGAGCATCTGGATCGACTTGGTAACAGCATCGCCGCCGCGATGGGGCATTACAACTCACTCATCGGCTCGGTCGAGGGGCGTTTGCTGCCAGCAGCCCGGAAGTTCAAAGAGCTGGAAGCGGCATCGGGAAAAGAGATTGAATCTCCTGAGAAGCGGGAGATCCCCCTGCGCTCAATTACCGCCTCGGAGTTGCGATCGTCCGGTGATGACGGCGACATTGACAGCTAATCGACAGCCCATCTCGTGACACATTTAGGCTTGTATTCTGCTCAACTGGTTGTTATCATCTGAACAGTTTTTCATAAAGTTTGCAAGGTTCAAAAAGCACGATTGTTGAGTTCGTTTGTCGACACTTCGTCGGCTACCCATGAGAGAGGCAGGAGGTGCCTGATGCCCCAAATGATGGAAATCCGCTGGCATGCGCGCGGCGGACAGGGGGCCGTAACAGCCTCGAAGGTACTGGCAGATGCCGCCCTTGAGGCGGGTCGCTATGTTCAGTCCTTCCCGGAGTACGGTCCAGAGAGAACCGGTGCGCCGATCAAGGCGTTCAACCGGATCGCTGAATCCCCAATCACCTTCTACACCCAGGTTACCAACCCGGACATCGTCATCGTTCTCGACGAGACCCTGCTGGCGATGATCGACGTAACCGAAGGATTGAAGGACGACGGGATCATCCTGATCGATACCGAGCTGTCGGTGAGTGAGATTCGCAATAAACTCGTCAACGGCAGCAAGTTCCGTGTCTATACCCTCGATGCCACGGGAATCAGCCGCAAGCACCTCGGTCGGCGGATGCCCAACACCCCGACCATCGGCGCGCTGACGACGCTCTTCGACATCATCGACCACAAAGACATCATCAAGAGCTTCCGCACCAACTACACGGCAAAGTTCTCGCCTGAGGTTCTTGAGGGCAACGTCAAATCTATTGAAGAGGCGGTTACCTCGCTCTCTTCTACGGATGAGGCAAAAGGCTCCGGCGGACGCGCTCCGATGGAGAAGACCGCTTCCGGTACCGAGGCTTACAAAGACCTGCCCCTGGCGGGTAGTATTGTAGCCAGCAAGGCCGCGCCGCACATCTACTCCGGTAACTGTAACGACTACAACACCGGTTCCTGGCGGGCAGATAAGCCGATCTTCGACAGAGAGAAGTGCATCGATTGCTATCGCTGCTTCACCTACTGTCCGGACTCTGCTATCACCTTCGACCCGAAAACCGAAGAGATTACCGGCTTTGACTATCTGCACTGCAAGGGCTGCGGCATCTGTGCCGAGGTCTGCCCGGACAAGGTCCAGGCAATCACTATGGTTAAGGAAAGCCACTAACCCTGAGAGGAGTAAGCACTATGCCAGATAAAACCATTGCTCTGACGGGGAACCAGGCTTCGGCGTACGCCATGAAGCAGATCAACCCCGACGTTGTCCCGGCGTACCCGATCACCCCGCAGACCGCTCTGATGCAGAAGTTTGCCGACTTCCACGCCGATGGCGAGGTTGATACCGAGGTGATCCTTGTTGAGAGTGAACACTCAGCAATGAGTGCCTGTGTCGGTTCTGCCGCCGCCGGTGCCCGTACGATGAGTGCGACCAGTGCCAACGGTCTGGCCCTGATGTTCGAGATCGTTTACATCGCCTCGTCGCTCCGGCTGCCCATCGTGATGAACGTGGTCAACCGTGCCCTCTCCGGGCCGATCAACATCCACTGCGATCACTCCGACACCATGTCCGCCCGCGACTCCGGCTGGATTCAGCTCTACTCTGTCGATGCCCAGCAGGCGTACGAGAACACCCTGATGGCTGTGCGCATTGCCGAGCATCCCAACGTCCTCACCCCGGTGATGGTCTGTCAGGACGGTTTCGTTACCAGCCACGGCATGGAGAACGTTACCATTTACGACGAAAAGAATGTAAAGAAGATCGTAGGCGAGTAAAAGCCAGCCCAGCATCTACTCGACGACACTCCTATCACCATGGGACCGCTGGACTTAAGCGACTACTACTTCGGGCATAAGATTGCCCAGGTAGACGGAATCGCAGCGTCGAAGAAGGTCATTGCAAAAGGTACC
Organism: bacterium; assembly: GCA_021107695.1. Classification (GTDB taxonomy): domain Bacteria; phylum RBG-13-66-14; class RBG-13-66-14; order RBG-13-66-14; family RBG-13-66-14; genus JAIOSI01. Next base: position 38 of record JAIOSI010000260.1, on the reverse strand, counting down.
GCTGAGTTCGCCAAGACCACCGGCACCAAAGACAACGG
>JAIOSI010000046.1 GCA_021107695.1 bacterium | reverse complement strand
GAATGTAGGGAAGTCAAGGGAAACCTTAACGGCGGGTGGGGCGTATCCAAGCCATACTTTGACCGATTTGAGGGGTGGTGCTATCATCACGCCCTACTGAGAGTTTAGTTTCTGTTTGCGTTTTTTCACGGTTTGTTTTGATACAGACCGCTTCCAACCGTTGGTATTATGAAGAGAATCAAGCTGGTTTTGCTATTGCTGAGTTTGACGATGGTCGCCGCCGCCGCTCCGGTGCTTCATTCAGAGTTATCTGGTCATGCTGCGCCGGACAGGGGAGACGATCCCTACGTGCTGGTGGTCAACGACCAGACCGATGGCGTGGATGTGCCGCAGTATTTTCAGGGCAACTACACAGCGGCGCTGGATTCGCTGGGTTACACCTATAACGTTTGGGATCACGACAGCAGTGGTGAGCCAACGGTCGCCGACCTTGAGCCATACGATGTGGTGATCTGGGTTACGGGGAACTCCAGCGGCTATCCGGCGAGTAACCCCAGCTACGCTCAGTCGGCGATTTCCTGGAACGAGCAGCATACCTTGATTGACTGGCTGCGGACGGACTCCGCCCGGGGGCTGATGCTCTCCGGCATCTGGATCGGCTGGAACTGCGTCGCCGACGATGTTAATGATACTCAATACGCCAGCAACTTCTTCGATAACTTCGCCGGGCTGAGTTATCCGGTGGAGAACTTCACCGACTGGATTGAGGTTGACGACGACTGGACGCTGGAAGCCACCGGTGGAGGTAAGCTGGGGCTGGAGGCGAGCTATGACATCGACTGGGCGAGTACGGAGAACTATCCCGATCAACTGGAGAGCGCGGTTGGACAGACCGAGGCGAAGTGGATTGATGCCGACTCAGGGGTTCACCACAAGGCGATTATCTCCAACGAGGGACCGAACTGGAAGACGGTTTACTTCTCCTGCCCGCTGGAGTCCTTCAAGACCGCCACCGACCGGAAGGATGTGCTTGAGCTGGTGTTAAACTGGTTCATGGAGGGCGAATCCACGGTGGAAGAAACCACCTGGGGGCAGATAAAGGCGGCGATGTAGTATGGAGAGATACTTCTATACTATTGGGTATGAGGGTCTGTCCCAGGATGAGTTTATTGATATTCTCACAAAAGAGAATATTAGTCATGTTGTAGATGTTCGTAGAAATCCTATCTCAAGGAAGAAAGGATTTTCGAAGAACGGTCTTCGAGAAGCCTTGGATAACAATGGGATAGAGTATTCTCACCTTCGCTCACTGGGAATTGACAGCAGTCAAAGAAAAAACCTTCAAACAACCCAGGACTATGCCAGCCTGCTGCGCTGGTACAAGAAAAATACCATCCCGAATAGCCAGGAACTTCTTCAGGCTATTCTTGGTTTGATAGAGGAAGCAAGTGTTGTTCTCCTGTGCTTTGAAAAGGACTATCACATATGCCATAGAAGCATTATTGCAGAAGAGCTGGCACACCTTAGCGATAATGAGGTTTATCACCTGCGAAGGCAGCACGTCAATGCCCTTTGAAAAGAAAAGGATTCTCATTACCGTAAAAACGATTCCTCACCCATCAAGTTGGCATGGAGAGATTGTTTGTACAGCTGGCGTGTTGGAGGATGGAACTTTAGTTAGACTCTACCCTGTTAATTTCAGATACCTTGTAGGCGACCAGCAGTACCATAAGTATCAATGGATAGAAGTCGATATCCAAAAGAGTCCGGATCCTAGAAAAGAAAGTTTCAAGCCCCGGAATGAGTCGATCCGTATAATTGGCGAAACTATATCTTCATCCAATAATTGGGAGCAGCGTGGAAGATATGTACTAGCACAAAGCACAAATTCGATGGAAGAGCTAGGAGTATTAGAAGAGAGTGAAAAGCGTTCATTGGGAATTGTACGACCAAAATCAATAACCGATTTTACCTACGAAGAAGCTCCCGCAGAATGGTCAGATAAAGTGAAAGAGGGACTAAAGCAACATGATCTATTTCGTGATATTAGAAAGCCACTTCGTAAAATGCCCTGGACATTCCGCTACCATTTCACATGTGATGATGAACGATGCAAAGGACATAAAATATCAATTATTGACTGGGAAATCAGTGAGTTTTACTTCAGGATGTTCGATAAGGAAAAGGACAAAAAGGTTGCTGCCCAGAAGGTAAAAGAGAAGTTTTTCTACCAAATGTGTAGCTCCGAACGAGACACGCACTTTTATGTAGGAACAATGTTGAAGCACCAAAAGTCGTGGCTTATATTGGGTGTCTACTGGCCAAAGAGAGACCAGCAGCCGAAGCTTTTTTAGCTGTTTTGGCAGGATAAATAGCAACCCAGACACCAATCGGTGTCTGGGTTTTTGTGTCTGGCGAGGATGGCGTTGCCGCTACTCGTCTTGATTCTTCTGTCGCCTGCGCAGCACCTTAACGATGATCAGGAAGACCCCGCGCTCGGCAACGTAGGCGATCAGGAAGGTAAGCATCAGCAGGTACGCACTGGGCATATCGCCCCGGACGATCCCCGCCAGGACGAAACCAACGACGAAGAGAGCCATTGCCCCGAAGATGAAGATATAGCTGAGTTTACGGTTGTCGAAGTAGAAGAGATAGTTGCCCACGGTTAGCGAGACAAGGCTGCCGATGAGCATGAGCCAGTCGAGGAGCTGCACATTCCCTCCAGTTACTGTTTAGTTGTTTTCGATCAGTTCTCGGTAGTGCCGTTCCAGAGCGTCGAGGTAACGGGGCTGAGTCCAGCGTTCCAGAGCCATCTGTCGGGCGGCGATGCCCATCCGCCGGGCGATGGCTGGTCGGCTGGCAAAGCGAATCATCGAGCGGGCGAAGGTTGCCAGGTTACCTGGGGAAATCAGCAGCCCGTTGACCTCGTGTTCAATGAGTTCAGGGATTCCTCCCACCGCCGTGGCCACGGCGGGTAGCCCCTGGGCAAAGCCTTCACGCAAAGAGAGTGGCAGGGACTCCCGCTGGCTGGGGAGAACCAGCGCGTCGCACCGAGCCATCAGCTGGCGGACATCCCGCCGGAAGCCGAGGAAGCGCACGGTGTCATCCAGACCCAGCCGCTGACTGAGCTGCTCCACCTGTTCACGGTGCAAGCCGTCCCCGGCGATCCAGAGTCGGAAGTTCAGCTCTCCTGCCTCTGCCAGGGCAGTGAGCAGTTCAGCATGACCCTTCTCGCCTGTTATCCGGGCGGCAAAGAGGTAGCGAAAATGCTCATGCGACTCCGCAGGCTGTTTCTCGAAGAATGCCTCCGGCAACCCGGTGTGCAGTGTTCGCGACTTGCGCTGAGGAAAACCCCAGTTACGGAAGCGGCGACCTTCGTAGTCGGAGACGAAGAGGACCCGGTCGGCGGCTCGGTTTAGCAGATGAGCAGCAAGGGGATAATATATTCGATAGCGGAGGTTGTGGATAGTCACGAGGCTCGGCAGCGTTCTGCCCAGCACCCGCCGGGCTGCCAGGGCGGGAAGGATCGCCTGAGAATGGACAACCTCCGGCTGAAGCTTCTCCACCAGTTTCTTCAAGCCTGCGCCAAACCGCTTCAATCCAGCGGGAGTCCTTGCGTGGGCGGGTAGCTCCACTATCCGCGCGCCACTGGCTTCCGCCTCTGGCGAGAGTTCACCAGCATGACACGCCAGGGTAACGGAATGTCCGCGCCGGGTCAGACCCCGGCAGAGGTTGATCATGTCCCGTTCCGCCCCGCCTGCCATCAGCTCCGGAGTAATCAGCAACAGTTTCATCGCTGTCTCCGGCGGGTCGTGTGCCGCTGGATCGCCTCTTCGCAGAGCTGGCGATGCTGTTCCAGATTCGTCTTCCAGCTTAGTTCCCGCTCAACCCACTGCCGCCCCGCCTGCCCCATGCGGATAGACTCTTCTCGTTCCGTAAGCAACCGTCGCAAGCCTTCAGTGCAGGCAGAAATGTCCCCCGCCGGGAAAGTCCATCCACGCTCGCCGTGGGCAACCAGTTCACCGTTGCCCCCCGCCTCGCTCACCAGGCAGGGCAGCTCCAGCGAGAGTGCCTCAATGATGGCGTTGGAGAGTCCCTCGGCGAGGCTGGAGAGGCAGAATACATCGGCGGCGGCATAGACCG
>JAIOSI010000263.1 GCA_021107695.1 bacterium | reverse complement strand
TGAAGAGAGCAAGGGCGCTATCACTAAAGCCAAGCGCTCCGGACGGGAGCAGCTGGACTTTTGCACCGTCTTGGCCAGTTCGCGGATTGGCTAGATCCACCCGAGGCTGATCGCCCGTGAGTTTCTGCAAAAGCTCGGTCGGGTCGCAGTAAACAAGCCGTCCAACTCCGATGTTTACACCACGGAGCTGGCAGAGTTCGTGGACACCTGGGCGCGGGTCGCGATGCCCGACTACATGAAGTACCTCTTCCTGGTCTCCGGCGGCGGTCTTGCCGTAGAGAACGCTATGAAGGTGTCCTTCGACTGGAAGACCAAGCTCAACCTCGAAGCCGGAATCTGGAAAGACGATGCTGAAGCTCAGACTCACGAGAACGAGCTGGTGATCCTCCACTTCGAGCATGCCTTCCACGGGCGCACCGGATACACCCTCTCGGTTACCAACACCGCTGACCCCCGGAAGTACAAGTATTTCCCCAAGTTCGACTGGCCCCGGATCAGCTCTCCGGCGATTGACTTCTCGCTGAACGAGCCGGAACGCACCAAGGCTGTTGAGAAGCTGGAAGCAAAGGCAATCGCTGAGATTAAAGCCGCGATGAAGAAGCACCCCAATACCCTTGCCGGGTTCCTCATCGAGCCGATTCAGGCGGAGGGTGGCGACCGCCACTTCCGTACCGAGTTCCACCAGAAGCTCCGCGAGCTTGCCGATGAGGCTGGCGCGCTGCTGCTTTATGATGAAGTACAGAGCGGCTATGGTCTGATCGGAAAGTTTTGGGCAGCGGAACATTACGGCGTTAAGCCCGATGTGATCTGCTTCGGCAAGAAGAGCCAGGTCTGCGGAATCATGGTCGGATCAAAGGTGGATACAGTGAAGTATCACTGCTTCTCCGACGAGGTCGCTCCCGATGGCAGCGTCCCCGGTGGCAGTCGCCTCAACAGCACCTGGGGCGGCAACCTGGTGGACATGATTCGCTCCCAGGCATATCTGGAGGTCATCGAGGAGGAAAATCTCGTCGAGAACGCCGCACGGGTCGGGGCGCATATCCTCAAGGGTCTCGGCGAGATCATCAAAGGCACACCAGCTACCGCCCCACGGGGACTGGGATTGATGATCGCCTTCGATCTTCCCAACGGTGAAATGCGTGGTAAGGTCTGGCAGGCAGCCTACGACAAGGGTCTCTTCGCCGTAACCTGCGGCCCGCGCTCGATTCGCTTCCGTCCGCCGCTCAACCTGACGATTGCCCAGGCCGACCAGGCTCTCGCAATCATGCGAGAAGTCCTGACGAGCCTGTAGCTCTGAGAAGCTCAACCGATACGAAACGACAAAGCGGGAGGCACTTGGCTTCCCGCTTTTGGTTAACCTCTATGTTATCTCGCTGATTCTACGGCGGATCATGACCATGGCCGCCCCAGGGATTGCAGCGCAGCACTCGCCAGATCGCCTTTGCCAAGCCTTTGAACAGTCCGTACTTCTTCAGGGCGAGGAGGGCGTACTCGCTACAGCTGGGTGTAAAGCGGCAGTGCGGCGCGAAGGCTGGCGAGATGTATCGGCGATAGAACCGAATCGGCCAGACGATGGGCGCGATAAGGATTCGCCGGAAGACGGATGGTTTCTGTTCTGAGGTCATTGTAAGGGATTACCGTAACTTTCACTTTTTCACCGTGATACTTGCTCATTCACCGTGGCGATTATACAATAGGCGGGTCTTGTTCGTTTCAGCGGAGTTACCGTGTCTCGCATTTATTCTTTTTTAGCGTCGCTTCTCGTTGTCCTACTGCTCTCCTGCAATCCACAGTCCGTTGAGTCAGGGCTGTTTACCGAGGAGACGCTCTCCCCGGAAACCGAGGAACAGCCTCTGTTTGCTCAGGAGCGAGTCGTCCCCCAGCCCCTGGCATGGGAGATTGAGCCGCTGCGATCTCATGGCGGAATGAGCGAGGCGATGCTCGTCGGAATCGAGCGGTTGCTGGTGGAGCATACCGAAGATCTGATGGCACTCTACTCCGCCCGACTGCGGGTTAACCCAACCCTCTGCGGTAAGATCATCGCCCATGTAACCACAGAATCCGGCGTGCTGCTCTTCCTTTCGCTGGAGAAGAACACTACCGGAGATGAAGCCCTGGCAACTCAGCTGCTTGGTCAGATGTATAAGTGGAACTGGCCTTCTTCGGGGCGCGATCTCTTCCGGCTGCATATCTACCTGCGCCGCCGGGTGGTCGGTGAGCGGGGTCTGGTCAACGCCGGTGGGCATCGCCTGCGACCTCTGCCAGAGCCGCCGCCGGTTTTTCTGGAACCGGAAGCTGGCGCAGAAGAAGGCTTGGAAAACAACCTGGAAGCTGGTCAGCCGGTGAACCCGTCGGTTAATCTCGGAGTGGAGATGGCAGCCGAGGGCGATTACTCCGGCGTGGGAATCTAGTGGCTGTTGAATCAACGCTAAAGTTGATGTTCTCCGCTGGGGAGGCGTCCGGTGACCAACACGCCGCCGGGGTGCTGCGCGCGCTGGTTCAGCGGCAACTGGGACTCCGTGCCGTGGGGCTTGGCGGTGGAGAGCTAACCGCAGCCGGGGCAGAGCTGACCCTCAATTATGGCGAGCTGGCGATTATCGGCATCAGCGGTATCCTCAAACAGGCGGGTAAGTTCCGCCGCGCTCTGGCAACGCTGACCACGGAACTGATCAGCTGCGATGCCCTGATCTGCGTTGACTTTGGGGGCTTTAACAAGAAGCTGGCAAGCCGGGCGCGCCGTTTGGGTGTTCCGGTTTTTTACTATATCTGCCCGAAGGTCTGGGTCTGGGGAAGCTGGCGGGCGGCGGGATTCGCCAGGGTCTGTGACCGGATGCTGCCGATCTTCCCCTTCGAGAAAGAGCTGTGGGAGAGCTTCGGTGTTCCGACTACCTACGTCGGCAATCCGATTCTTGACTATCTGCCTGAACCGCAGCAGCCGGGAAATATCGAGCGAATCGCCCTGTTGCCGGGGAGCCGTCCCGGAGAGATTAAGACTCTGCTGCCGATTATGCTCGCCGCAGCAAGGCTGTTGAAGCAGCAGCAACCCCGACTCCGCTTTGTCCTTCCCAGTGCGACCGAAGAAATCAACGAACTCACCGAGCAGGTCCTTCGCGAGCTGGATGACCGTGAGCTTGTCGAACGACCGGGAATTGGCGACTACTATCCGGCTATCCAGAGCTGTGGGTTGGCACTGGTGGCTTCGGGAACCGCCAGTCTGGAGCTTGCCTGCCTGGGGGTTCCTCACCTGCTGGTCTATAAGACCAGCCCGGCAACGGCTCTCTTCGCCCGCTCCGTTGTCCGGCAAAAGTGGATTGGTCTGCCCAATCTGATTGCCCAGCGGTCGATCGTTCCGGAGCTGCTACAGAACCAGCTTACTCCGGCGAGCCTGGCTGGGCTGGCAACGGAGTTTCTGAGCGACGACCAGCGTCGTCAACAGCAGCGGACAGAAGGATTGAAGATTCGGGAGAGCCTGGGTGGTGGCGGAGCCGGGGCAAGGGCGGCAGCGGCGATTCTCTCTGGAATTGGGGCTGCCGATGGCTAACCCCAAACGACAGAAGGTGTTGCGCCGCTTCGCCAAAAATCTGAAACGGTACTGGCTGATGATTAGCCTCGGCGGACTCTCCAGCCTGCTGGCTTCGGCGGCTCAGGGGGCGATGCCCTGGCTGACCGGGCTTTTTATCGACCGCCTGGCAGGACCGATGCCGGGGCTGGACGATTTTCTCGCCGACATGGGTTTTAGCAATCCTGCAGCGGCTGCCAGCTGGATTCTTCCCGTGGGAATTGGTCTGAGCCTGCTGATCAACGCCCTGCTCAAGTTCGGTGGCGGCTTCGCGATGCAGCTGGTCGGTCAGCGACTGACCAACGACCTGCGGCGGAGCTTCTACGATCATCTGTTGAATATCGAGGTTGGCTGGCACGCCAAAGTCGGTTCCAGCGAGCCGCTCTCTCGACTGGTTTCCGATACGAACCAAGTCTCCGCCTCGGTCTATTCCGCCAGAGAGCTACTCACCGCCGCCGCCAGCACGCTGGTTCTGCTGGGGATGATATTCATCCGCCACTGGCAGATGGCACTGGTTACCGTGCTTATCCTGCCGCCGCTGGCTCTGCTGCTGAACCTGATCGGCAAGCAGATGCGCCGCTACTCCCACCGGGTGCAGCGGGCGGAGGCATCGTTCCTGACCCGGCTCCGGCAGGGACTTGCCTCAATGCGAGTGGTGCGAGCCTTTGGTGCCGAGGAGCATGAGGGTCGCGCCCTCGGTGAGCGAATAGAAACCGCTCGTCAGACCACCCTGCGCCGGGCGTGGATGAACGCGATAACCGCGCCACTGATTCAGGCTCTCGGCGTTGCCGGGGTAATCGCCGTAATTGCCTACGGCGTAACGCTGGTTGACGACGGAACTATCAGCACCGGAATCCTGATCGAGTACATCCAGCTGGTCGCGCTGCTGCTGCGCCCGCTGCGGGTTCTTGGGCAGGCGAACAACAACCTGGCAAAGGTGGCGGCATCGCTGGAGCGGCTCTACGAGTACATCGATCATCAGCCAAAGATTATCGAGCCTGGAGAACCACTTCTTCCCGCGCAAATCTACGGTGCGGTAAGTTACAATGACGTTTCCTTTGCCTACGCAGATGCTGACGTTGTCAGCGAAATCTGCTTTAAGATTGAACCCGGCGAGACCGTGGCTCTGGTTGGACCATCCGGCTCCGGTAAGAGTACCCTGATCAAGCTGCTGCCCCGACTCTACGATGTCTCCGCTGGCAGCATCACCGTGGATAGCGTTGACCTGCGCCGCTGGTCATTAGAAAAACTACGCTCGACGATGTCTCTGGTCTCCCAGCGGGCTTTGATCTTCTCGGAGACCGTCGCCGATAACCTGCGCTACGGAGTTGCCGATGCCGACATTGTCGATGACGAGCAGCTCTGGGCGGTGCTGCGGGCGGTTAAGCTGGAAGAGCGTGTTCGCCGTTTTTCAGCCGGGCTGGGCGAACGACTGGGTCCGGAAGGAGCCAACCTCTCCGGCGGGGAGCGTCAGCGGCTCTCCATCGCCCGCGCCCTCCTGCGTAAGCCGCAGATTCTCCTCCTCGACGAAGCCACCAGCGCGCTGGATTCCGAAGCCGAGCTGGCGGTGCAGTCAGCCCTCGACAACCTGATAGCCGACTGCACGACCCTGGTGATTGCACATCGTCTCTCCACGGTGCGCCACGCCGATCTCATCCTCGTTCTAGACCAGGGGAAGATAGTCGAGCGGGGAACACACGAAGAGCTGCTCACCCACGGTGGAACCTACGCCCGACTGCTTGCGAGTCAGCAATCAGCATAAAGTTGAACACCGTGTACGTCTGACCGTCAAGCTAACCACAGCAACAAATAGAATCATGACTGACCAAAAATGCCCCCTGTGCCACGGCGAAGGCTGGCTCACCGTCATCAACGACGACGGCAGCAGCTACGTTACGCCCTGCTCCTGCGCCAAACGGGTGGAGACCGACGCTCTGCTCCGCTTTGCCCGGATTCCCCCGCGCTACGAACACTGCACTCTCGATAGCTCCTTCGTCCACGCCCCCAGCGACGAGAAAGCCCTGAAGGCGTGCCGCAGCTTTGTGGATGACTATCCGAAGGTTGATGCCGGGCTGCTCCTCGTCTGAAACTGCGGCGTGGGAAAGACCCATCTCGCCGCCGGTATTCTGAAGGCAATCGGCGAGATGAACCATCGGGTGATGTTTGCCGATTCCCGCGAGCTAATCTCGGAGATTCGCTCTAGCTTCGACCAGGACTCCAATATCAACAGTCGCCAGCTGATTCGCAAGATAGCCGACACCGGGTTACTGCTGCTGGACGACCTCGGTGCCTACCACCTGACCAGCTGGGTGCAGGATACCTTTGCCGACATCATTACCCGTCGCTTCAACAATCGACTGCCGATCATCCTCACCACCAACTACCCGGACAAGGCGACGAAGAAGCGACGCGAAACCCTCGAAGATCGAGTCGGCTATCGGCTGCGCTCTCGGCTCTACGAGATGTGCCGTCTGGTGAAAATCTCAGGAAACTATGACAACCGTAAAGAGATGATCGCTCCGACGTATGAAGATTACTAGCAGCGCGGTATGCTGCAGTCACAAAAACGGCGAAAATCTGCTCGAATACCTGTGGATGCATTGCTTAACCAATCCCGTTAGAAGGTGCATCTTAAGGCTGGTATTTCCAGCCTTTTCCATATAGAATAGACCTCGCTGAGGAGCGGCTATCAAAAATCAGGTCGGTCAAAAACCAAGGAGGAAGATGCGTCGATTAACGTTAGTTCTGGTACTTGTGATGGCTATTTCTGTCGGAGCGTTGGAGATTTACGGTCCCCGCGCCCTGGGAATGGGTGGTGCGCAGGTCGCCCTGGTGGACGACGGAACCTGTGCCTACTGGAACCCGGGAGCCTTTGGTCGTGGCGATAACATCTTCGAGGCCAGCCCTGTCTGGGGCTTTGTCGTCGCCGATAACATAACCGAGGCGATGAACGAGTTCGAAGATACCTTTCGTGACAATCGTGAGCTACCCTCTGATCCTGCCCAATACGCAGCGTTCTTTAACAGCGTCCTCACCGATGTTGAAAATTCACTGGATGGTTTCAACGAACCCGGTGTTGGAGTTATCGGTAACATGCACGCCGGGGTAACCGCCAAGATCGGCTCTATCGGCTTCTCTTGGGTAGATATTACCAAGATTGAGGTCGGTCCCTGGGCGGATACCCGCCGAATCCGACTGATCCCGATCAACTATCTTGACTCCCAGGCAGAGATCTACGCTCTCTACGCCGCCGGGGAGTTGACGGCGGCACAGTACAACCTTCTAGGCAGTCAGGGCTGGAGTACCATAACAGGCGCTGGGATCGGAATGGACGACGACCAGTCCGTGATCTCGCTTGACGGCTTTGCCCAGCACGATATTGCCGCCAGCTACGGTTATTCCTGGCGTCTTGGTAACCGCCGCAGCGGAGACTTCATCGGTGTTGGTGGTTCTGCCAAGTTCATCCTTGGTGAGCGATTCCGCAATAGCATCGATCTGGTAAAGGCTGGTCAGCTCGACCCCGCTAACCTTGTTACCGGACCGAACTGGCTCTTCGAGAACGTCTTCGGCATTGATTCAACAACGAGTGGTTACGGTTTCTCGATGGATATCGGTGTGCAGGGACAGATCGGCGAGTTCTTCCACTTCGGTATCCTGGGGCGCAACCTGATCCCCTTTGAAATCAAGTGGCAGGACGGCAGCACACCGACGCGGATTGATCCGATGGTGCGTATCGGTGTTGCCTTCGAGCCGTTTACCGGTCTGAATCTGGCGATTGACATTGACGCTCTGGAGAAGGACTATACCGTTTCGGTCTATAATCCGGTTACCCAGCGTGAGGAAGATATTGTCGTGGATAAGGTTCGCGACCTCTCCATTGGTGTGGAGTGGGACATTGCCGAGATATTCGCCATCCGTGCCGGCATCAACACCAACTACAACTCGCTGATCGAGGACAAGGCAAGGGCTAACTTCTTGGTGACCTTCGGCTTCGGCATTAACGTCGTCGGCGTGTTGCAGTTCGACCTGGCGGTTATGACCAACCAGTTCTCTGCGGGCGAGCATAATTCCACCCTGGGCGGCTCAGCTTCACTGGGCATCTCGCTCTAGGGTTGTAAGTTGCAACTGTTGTAAGATAAATTCGTCAAAGGAGAAGCCACAGGGCTTCTCCTTTTGCTTCATCCCGCTTACGAATTAGACGAGGTAGACAGGCAGCTTTGCCCCTGCAACGGATTTCGTCCAAAGGGTACCAAAAAGGGGGCTGATAACAGCCCCCATGGCTGGGGCGGATGGATTCGAACCACCGTAAGCAGATTCAGAGTCTACGGTCCTGCCGCTAGACGACGCCCCAAGAACGGAGGGAAGATTAGCACAAAAGACGAAGGGAAAGCAACCCCTTTTAGATGGTGAATCGGTAGTTAGAGCGTCTCGTCAGGGGACATTTATTCGCCGGCGGCAAGGCTCAGGCTGGCAAGGATCGCTTCCAGCTCGGCGGACAGCTCCTCGAAGCTGACCTCGGCGGAGCCGAACTGGAGACCACAGAGGGTGGTTCCGCGATCGAGGGTGTAGTCGTAGAACTGCCAGGTCGAGCCGTCGCCCCACTGAGCGGTAAACTCGACCAGTACCGCCTCGGT
>JAIOSI010000176.1 GCA_021107695.1 bacterium | reverse complement strand
GTCATCGTCCCACCCCGATATTCAGAGGCGTGAGCGATGACAGCCTGACCGGAAAGCAAGCGGATGGGGAGTGTTCGCGAGGAGAGGGAGGGTGGTCTTTGGTACTCTCAGGGGTGTCCGAATCTAACGAGTTCGAATCCAAATCTGCTCGGTTAAGTGGTGTCAGTCAGCGCATCGGAAACGGTAACACATAAGGATTAGAGGGTCAATTCTTGTCAGGAGATTTTAGTATAAGCCTTCTGCGTCCGGCTTGGCTGACAGTAGCGATAGTTTTATAACGGTCGGTATTTGCTGTAGTTACAGAAGTGCTAGCAAACTAATGGCAGCCTCTTCGATGAGCGGAAAGTCAAACCAATCGAGTAATGCAAAGATCTCAATCAGCATCGCCAAGCTGAAGCCGGGCGAGGTCGGCGTAGCGACCGTTCAGGGTCAGCAGCTCGTCGTGAGTTCCCTCTTCGATGACCAGACCATCCTCCATCACCACAATTTTATCGGCCTGGCGAACCGTTGCCAGACGATGGGCGACCACTACCACCGTGCGTCCCTCCAGTAGCGGTTCCAGGGCGGCAACCACCCGTGCCTCATTATCAGCATCAAGGCTTGCCGTCGGTTCATCGAGGAAGAGGAGACTCGGCTGGCGCAGGATCGCCCGGGCGATTGCCAGCCGCTGACCTTCACCGCCGGAGAGCAGCCGTCCCGCTTCCCCGACATCGCTGTCAAGCCCGTCGGGCAGGGAGCGGACGACCTCGGCCAGTTGAGCGACTTCGAGAGCCTGCCAGAGTGCCGCGTCGTCGGCGGATTCTGCTGAGAGTCGCAGGTTCTCCGCCACGCTGCCGGTGGTCAGGGTTACCTCCTGAGGAACCGGGGCGCAGAGCCTCTTCAACGCTCGCTGGTCGTAGTTTTTCAGCGGTTCGCCGTCGAGGAGAACCGCACCAGCCTCCGGCGAAAGCAGCCCCAAAGCGAGGTTGATGATCGTTGACTTTCCGGCTCCGCTGACCCCGACCAGAGCGGTGGTCTTTCCCGCCTCGGCGGTGAAGCTGATGCCCTTCAGAATCTCGCTCTCGCCGATGCTGTAGTGAACTTCAGAAAAGCGCAGCTCGCCATCAATCTCTGGAATTGCGTTCGCCGCTGCCGCAGGTTCGGCTCTCTCCGTCAGAAACTCCATCGTGGGCAGCAGCTTGAGCTTGCCCTTTGGCGGAGAACCGAGCAGAGCCGTACCGGGCTGCCAGTCGAGGAGCATATTGACCCGACCCATGCTGATTCCGGCGGGAGAGAGATTAAGCCGCGCCCGGCTGAGGGTCTTAATCGGCTCGAAGACCGTGGCTACCAGTGCCAGGAACTCCAGTAAGCCCCCCGTCGTCATCACGCCGTCGTTCACCAGAGAGCCGCCGTAGATCAGGATGGCGATCAGCGCCAGCCCTGCCAGAAGCTCGACAATTCCCCGGAAGCCGCTCTTCACCACCTCGCCCTTGACCCGATTGCGGTAGTAACGCCAGGCGAGTTTGGCAAAGGAAGCCGACTCCCGCTCCGCCGCACCAAAGGCAGTAACCAGCTCGATTCCGGCGAGGCGTTCTCCAGCGTAGTTATAGATCTCAGCCGACGCCTCGGTTACCCGCCGGGCGTAACGCCGGGCGAAGCGGTTAACCAGAACGACGGCTCCGCCGATGACCGGAATCAGTACCGCCAGAAAGAGAGCCAATCGCCAGTGCCGGGTGATGACCAGTGTACCCACAACCAGCAGAACGAGAAACGCCTTGATCATCTCCCGGAGGCTCATCACCGCGCCGCCGACCTCCCGGCTGTTCTCCTGAATCCGGGTCAGCAGCTCGCCGGGTTTTGTGCTGATGAAATCGGCAAAGGGAACCCGCAGGAGCTGACGAATGCTTGCCATACGCAGTTTGGCGGTCAGACTCTGACCAACCTTCGCGGCGGAGTACAGACTCAAAAAGGAGAAGATAGCTGCCAGCAGCATCCCCGCTCCCATCGTCGTGGGTAGCAGCCAGAGCGCGGTGGATTGCGGCTCACTCGCCCCCAGCCCACGGAGGAAGACCAGCAGCTCTGATGCCTCACCGTTGAGCAGGTCAATCAGCAGCCCCAGCAGCAGCGGCAGCGTGGTTTCCAGCAGTGAGGCGAGAATCGAAGAGAAAACCACAACAGCGGTCGCCCCGCGATAATGCCACAGGTAGCGGCGAGCCGCAGACCAGAACTGCGTCAGAACTGGACGAGGTTGTTCCACTGATACAGCTAGTCCTTAATAAATGTTAACAGCATATGGGTGTGGCTGTTGGTGAGTTCCTCGCCAGCCAGATTGCCGTGGGCGGAAAGCAGGCTCAAGCCGTGGCGTTCGCCCATCGCCCGAAGCTCATGGAGGCAGTACATCCGCAGGCTGAGGTCGCGTTCATAGCGTTTCCCCGTGGAGTCAATCCAGACCCAATGCCCCTTGTTCCGGCTGGTGTGGTAGTCGAACTCACCCTCTTCAAGTACCAGCCAGTCCCCCCTGTTGTCGAAGCTCCGCTGGCGGAAGTTGCGCAAAACGCCATCACGGGATGCCAGCTGCATCACCAGGCGTCCGCCGGGGCGGAGCAGGCGAGCCATCTCCGCCAGAGCGCGTTCGTTCTCCGCCTCGTCCTCGAAGTAACCGAAGCTGGTTCCGAGACTGGTAACAGCATCGAAGGAAGAACCGAGCAGACCAGTCCTGCGCATATCCGCACAGACCAGGCGCAGGGGCAGATTATTTGAATGCTTCTGCGCATAGTCCAGATACGGCTGACAGAAGTCCACGCCGGTTACCTCGACTCCCCGCTCTGCCAGGGGAAGGGCATCCCGCCCGATACCGCAGCAGATATCGGCGAGGCGGCTGCCCGGCTTCAGTCGCAGCTGCCGCCAGAGGTAGTCGATCTTCTCGGCGGGGGAACGCTCACCGATACCGAGAAAGCCCCCCGCCAGCCAGACTTCATCAAAGAACTCTTCCCACCATTCCATTGCTGCTCCTGCGAGTTAGGTTGCTTTGACTGCTTTGTGCGATACCAGAGAAGAGAAGCGACCAGCGGGAGCGGTAACACGAGGGAGTTAGCGTTGTTTGGCTGATAGCATTGGTCGCGAAGTGTGTGCAGCTTCAAGCTGCCCAGACCTCATCAAAGAACTCCTCCCACCACTCCTATTGCTGCTCCTGGGAGCTATGCTGTTTCAGTAGCCTTGATTGCGGTCTCGTGTCGTTCTACCCGCTTGCCCATCAGATAATAGAAGAGCGCGCCAGCAACACTGACCGCGGTTGCCACTATAATCGCCGGCCAGTAGCCTCCGGTCAGGTCGAAGATTGCTCCGCCGACCACAGGACCGGTCAGACCAGAGATACCGTAGGACAGTCCCACAAAGGCGTAGATTCGTCCGAAGTTCTCGGCACCGTAGATATCCGAGGTCTGGGTGGCGTAGAGAACCATCGCCGCGCCGAAGTTGAAGCCGACCAGTGCGGAGAAGACGAGGAAGACGATTCCCCAGCTCGCCGAGAGCGGCAGGATAACAATGGAAGCACCGAGGAGAATCAGCGAGGTGATGCTGGAGAAGCGTCGCCCGAACTTATCGGCAATCAAGCCCCAGAGAACCCGTCCCGC
>JAIOSI010000045.1 GCA_021107695.1 bacterium | reverse complement strand
GGGCAAAACAAAAAACAGTTACTCCCACGGTCAGCCGCTTCCGCACAGTTTTGCCAATAGAGAAAGATAACCGAACGATGGTTATTTCCGCATATAGAGAGGTGTTCATCTTCCCGTACTGGGGGAGGGTCGGGGGGGGGCTAGATTAATAAAGGGCGAACACAAGGTTCACCCCTACGACAAGGTACTACAACCTCTAAAGCCGGGTCAGCGAATAATCGTAGGCTCCGGCGAGGTCGGTCTCCTGTGCCTGATAGCGGCGGAGGTACTGTCCGCAGTTGCTGCCGATGCGGTCTTCTTCACGCTCACCGATACTCAGCAGAACCCGATAGCCAGCCTCGCGAAGCCGGGTCAGTCGAGGATTGGCTTCGTCGGGGAGGTCGGGGTTGACGTAGCTGGACAAACCCGCCGCCTTAGCAGCAAAGGTCGGGTTGAGCGGGGTGATTTTCAGCAGGAACCGCTCCGGCGAGAAGTGCCGCCGCAGCACCGCCGGGTCGAGGGGTGAGTCCTCTGCCAGGGCGAAGTTCAGTGTTACCTTGCGATCTCCGGCCTCGTACCAGTCGCCGGCGTAGTCGGCAATCTGCCCAAAGCTCCACTTCTTCACCGGAACCAGCTCGTTGCGCCGTTGGTCGTCGGTGGTGTGCAGAGAGAACTGAAGCTGAAAGCGACCACCGCTATAGCAGCGACGCTTGATTGCCAGCAGCTCACGAAAGAACCGATCGGAGCTTGCCGGAGCCACCGTGGAGAGCGAGGGCAGCAGACCGGGAGCGTCGTAGCGGCTTGGCAGCTCGTCCAGCACGGTGAGTACAGCGGGGTTGAGGGCAGGTTCGCCCATGCGGGCGAACTGAATCTTCCACTTCCTCACAGGAACAGAGCCATCGGGATAACGCCGCCGCACCGGATAGTCAATCTGCTGGAAAATCTCCTCGGCGGTGAGCATCCCCTGATAGTCGCCTCCGGCATCGCAGAACGGGCAGCCCACCGGACAACCGAGGAGCGTAGAAACCAGCAGCACCCACTTTTCCTCTCGGGGAATCGGCGGCTGGAGGGACTCGACGAACTCCACCCGGCGACCATCGCCGTAATCGCCCAGATAGACCCAGGCGACCTCCTCAGTTCCGGCTTTCGCAATAACTCTCATCTGTCCCCAGGTTAGTTGGCAATTTCCATCACCGCTCGAACACCATCCCCCACCGGCAGCTTAAAGCTGCACATAGTCTCGCGACAAACCGACAAAGACACTCAAGCGGTTACTTCCGCGTTTTACCGCTCCCGCTGGTCGCTACCAGTGGATAGTAAAAGGGTATGTGTCAGTTCATCAGGTGAGCCACGCGGAAATCTCCATTGCCGCTCGAACACCGTCCCCCACCGCCAGGGCGACCTGACGATACCGCCCGTTGGCGAGGTCGCCAATCAGGTGGAGAGCGCGGGATTGTACCAACTCTTCCCGCTTCTCGGCAAGCCCGGTGAGCAGACTGTCTGCTGGCTCTCGCCCCACAGCGGCGATGAGGTAATCTACCTCAAGCTCCCACTCGCTGTTTGATGTTTTACCAGACAAGACCAGCCCAGTACCGCTTCGTTCAAGACGCAGCAGATGGTGATTCTCCCGATAGTGAATCCGCGACTCAGTCATTGCCCGCTCGCAGAGCAGGGGCAGGCAGCGTCGCTCGATTCCTCGATTGAGGATGAAGACCTCGTTTGCCAGAGCCAGATAGAGAGCGTGGTCGAAGGCGGCGTCTCCGGCACCGACGATGGCGACGCGCTTTCCGGATACTCCGTTCAGCGGAGCTATCTCTCGGTAAACCAGCGGCATCACCTCTGGTGAAACAGGGAAGTCCAGAAACGGCCGGGGGACGGTTCCCGTGGCGAGGACGACGATCTCAGCGGTGAAGAGTTGTTTTCCTGCAGTGAGCCTAAACTGTCCGTCGGTGTATTCAAGGCGTTCGATCCGTAGTCGTTGGGGATGAATGCCTTCTGCCTCCGCCTGAATTACAAACAGCCGTGCCAGCTCTGCACCGGTTATCCCACCGGGGAAGCCGGGATAGTTCTCCATAAGATTGGCATTGAAGAGCAGACCGCCGGGATGGGCAGCCTCAAACCAGAGCGGGGTGATGCCGGAACGGTGAAGCTGAACGGCACAGGCGATTCCCGCTGCTCCGGCTCCGATGATAGCGACACGGCTGTTTTCAGGTGATCGCAAAATGGCTTGATGCCTTTCTGCTATTTTAGTCTGTGAGGAGCGACCAACGGAAGCGGTGAAGCGCGGGAGTAACCGTTGAATGTTTTTGTCGGTCTGTCGCGAGGCTATGTGCAGCTTTAAGCTGCCCTGTTCCAATGATAGCGACACGGCTGGCTATTGGCTCAATCAACGAGAACCCCCAGCAGCTCACCACTCAACATTGGGTTAACGCAGCCGTGGGTCAGGGTGAGCAGGGCGGCACGGTGCAGTTCTCGACTATAGGTTGCCGTGGCATCCACGGGGAGGTAAACCTCGAAGCCACTCTGGAAGCCACCCCGTGCCGTGCTGGCAACACAGAGGTGGGTCAGCAGTCCGCAGAGAACCAGCCGCTCTACGCCTTTCTCTTGGAGCAGAGCCGTCAGTCCAGTTTCATAGAAGGCATCGTACTGTTCTTTCTCAATAATTACATCGCCGGGCTGCGTCAGTTCCGGAACCAGCTCGCTGAGTAGATTATCCTCCGTAAGCAGCTCGCCCCACCAGCGAGACATCATCCCCGCACCCTCCGGGGTGTTGAGGTGGCGTGTAAAGATAATCGGCAGCCCCGCAGCACGATATGCCGAGATGAGCTGCCGAATCACTGGCAAAACCGCCGGAGCAGCGGGAGCGAAGGCGTGGGACTCCGGCTCCAAAAAGTAGCGTTGCAGATCGAGGACGACCAGGGCGGAGTTATACCGCTTAAACCGGGGACGATGCCCGTTGGAGTATGGCAAAACCTCGCCAAGGAGCCGAGCGGCTTCCGCAGCGAGGT